>QIDL01000603.1 GCA_003228415.1 Gammaproteobacteria bacterium
GCCTCCGATTGCGAAGACAGCTCGTCCGCTCCCGGAATCAACGGGTCGAGTGGCTCGTCGGTTGGCAGACCGATCACATTGGGTACTCCTACCTGCGGAATGCCAAGCTGACTTACCGACGCCGCCCGTTCTTTGGCGGTATAGGCAAGACCGAAGGAGATCAAAAAGAAGCCTATGGCCAGCCAGACCGTCAGCTTAGTCAAAAAAGATGCCGAGCCGCCTCCGCCAAACATGGTATTCGACGATCCGCTGCCGAACGCCGCGCCGATATCAGCGCCACGACCCTGCTGCAGGAGCACCAACGCCCCCAGCGCAATCGCGTCGACTACCAGCAGCATCAAAAGTACCGTTTCAAACGTAGTCATGCGTCTACCCCCTGATCTCACTATCAACCGCCGTCAAGCCAGACACCGGGCAATCGCTACTAAATCTACGGCCGTGAGCGATGCCCCGCCCACCAGACCACCATCAATATCCGTTTCTGCAAAAAGTGCGGTGGCGTTATCCGATTTGACGCTGCCGCCATAGAGAAGCGGAACCTGCTCCGCCAACTCAGCCGAGCGCTGCCGCAACTCATCGCGGATCAGCCCATGCATCTCTCCCGCCATCGCCGGGGTGGCCGTCTTGCCCGTGCCGATGGCCCAGACAGGCTCGTAGGCAATCGCCCCTTGGCTCAGCGCGTCCGTACCGCAGTACGAAACGACGCTGTCGAGCTGAGCGGTCACAATCTCCGCAGCACTGCCGGATTCCCGCTCTACCTCGGTCTCGCCGATGCACAACAGGGGCTTCAGACCGGCTCTCAGCGCTGCCGAGAATTTTTCCGCAACGAGCTCATTGGTCTCTGCAGCATACTCCCGGCGTTCGGAATGTCCGATAAGTACCCAGAGAGCGCCAAGATCCTTGAGCATCTCGCCAGACATCTCACCCGTGTAGGCACCCTCCGACTCGGGGTGCAGGTTCTGTGCGCCGAGAGAGACTGCCGAAGATAGATCCCGCTCATCCAGAGACCTGGCCAGAAATTCCAGATAACCAGCCGGCGGGAACAAAACGAACCCAACCGGCAGTGACTGATCCTGGACCGCGGCACCGAGCGTATCGACATAGTCGACGATGAACTGCCTGGAACCGTGCATCTTCCAGTTACCGGCTACAATTCCGCGATCCATTGTCGATCCGCTCTAACCTGTTCCCGGAGGGCGCGCAATACTAACGGCTGTCAGCAGGCACAACAAGAGCCATTATTGCGCTCCTTCATGAAGAAGGGTCAGCCACTATCTGAGCCAATTCATCGGCAATAGCGGCCACCTCGGTCGCGCTATCACCCTCCACCATCACCCTCACAACCGGTTCCGTGCCAGAAGGTCGAACCAGCACCCGACCACGCCCAGCCAGTTGCGCCGACATTTCACCGATGGCACAGGTCACTTCAGTTGCTGCCGCGCGCTCTGACGGTTGGGCCACGGGAACATTCAGCAGCGTTTGCGGCAACTTGTGCATCCCGCACTTCAGCGTGCCAAGGGTTGCACCGCTCTCGACCATGGCGCTCAATACCTGCAGCGCCGCCACGATGGCATCACCGGTGGTGGTGAGATCGAGACAGATGATGTGACCAGAGGATTCGCCACCGAGTTGCCAACCCCGCTCGCGCATTGACTCCAGCACATAACGATCGCCCACCTTGGCGCGTACGAAGTCAATGCCTGCATGTGCCAGAGCCTGCTCGAGTCCGTAGTTCGACATCACCGTGCCAACCACGCCGCCGTCGAGCACACCACTCCTGGCCCTGCTCATGGCGATCAGGTAAATCAGCTCGTCACCGTCCACCTGAGCCCCTGACTCATCCACCATGATGACTCGATCTCCGTCCCCGTCGAAGGCAACCCCCAGATCCGCACCGAGCTCGATGACCCTGGCCGCCAATGCTTCCGGAGCTGTCGAGCCGCAGCGTTCGTTGATGTTGAAACCGTCCGGCTCCACTCCGATCAGGGTGACCTCTGCCCCCAACTCCTCGAGTACCCTGGGTGCAACGTGATAGGTGGCTCCGTGTGCGCAATCAACGACGATGTTCATTCCGGTAAGGCGCAAGCCTCGATTTACCGACGCCTTGCAGAATTCGATGTAGCGCCCGGCGGCATCCTCAATTCTCGTTGCCTTGCCCAGCTTGTTGGAGTCCACGCACACCATTTCAGCATCCAACTGCTTTTCGATTTCCATTTCGACGATATCGGCCAGTTTGTTACCCGACGCGTCGAAGAACTTGATGCCATTGTCAAAGTATGGATTGTGAGACGCGCTGATGACGATACCGGCATCGGCCCCGAGCGTTCGAGTCAGATAAGCGATCGCCGGTGTTGGCATGGGGCCCATCAAACCGACACTGACACCGGCAGATACCAGCCCGGACTCCAGCACAGACTCCAGCATATATCCCGATATGCGGGTGTCCTTACCAATGAGAACACGGGGCTCCCTGTCGACTTTATTTTTCGCGGCGAACACCCTGCCGACCGCCCAACCGAGTCGCAAACAGAACTCGGGTGTGATCGGATGGTAGCCTACGCGACCGCGAATACCGTCTGTCCCGAAATAGCGTCTACTCATATCGCCACAGCCTCCAACACCTTCAGTGCATCAACCGTTGCGCCGACATCATGGACCCTGACAATGTCGGCACCTCGTTCAGCAGCCAGCAAAGCAGCCGCCAGGCTGCCCGCAGCCCGGTGGCCGACGGAGCGATCGGTCAAGGACCCAATCATACGTTTACGCGATAGCCCTGCCAGGATCGGCAAATTCGCCACTCGTGTGCTTTCCAGGCGACGCAGCAACTCGAGATTATGCGGCAGGGCCTTGCCGAAACCGAATCCCGGATCCGTTATCAGCCTGCGGTCGTCCAATCCATGATCCCGGCAGGCGTTCACACAACTTTCGAGAAAGTCATGAACCTCGCGGACGACATCGATATACGTCGGCTTTTCCTGCATCGTTGCCGGATTGCCCCGCATATGCATGAGGCAGAGGCCTGCGTCCGTATCCGCAACTACAGACAACATTTTTTTATCATTGAGTCCGGAGATATCGTTGATCAGATGGCAGCCCGCGCTCAGGACCGCTTCGGCCACCACCGCTTTGCTGGTATCGACACAGAGCAGGGTATCGAGATCCAGCAGAGATTCCACGACAGGCATCACGCGATCCAACTCTTCATCTGCGCCAACAGGCCGGGCACCTGGCCGGGTCGACTCGCCGCCAATGTCGAGCACGGCAGCACCGGCCCGGACCATGGTTTCAGCCCTGGCCCGCACGGCGCCCAGGTCCAGGAAACCATTGTTGTGAAATTGACCACCATCTGAGAAGGAGTCCGGCGTGACGTTGAGCACGCCCATGACCCGGGTACGGTCAAGCGTCAAGGTCCGCCCGCCGCACCGCAGGTAGCGCAAGCCCATCAGTGGTCTTCGGCCGGACCTCCAATGGGTGATTCTTTGTCATCACCGTCCTTACCCGACGCGCTGGTGGAAGCTGGAGGGATATCGTCCGGCGCCCTGGGCTTGGCGCCGGCCATGATGTCGTCAATCTGATCGCTGTTGATGGTCTCGTATTCCATCAGCGCGTCCGCCATCTTGTGCAGCTTGTCCTCGTTTTCCGTCAGCAGGCGCTTGGCCGTGCTGTAACAGTCATCGATGATGTTGCGTACTTCTTCGTCAATGATGCGAGCGGTGTCATCAGAGAAGGGTTTCGGTTTTACCCCGCCAGACATGCCGAGAAAAACCTCACCGGCCTCTTCGTCGTACATGACCGGCCCCATCACCTCTGACAGACCCCAGCGGGTAACCATATTACGTGCCAACTGAGTCGCGCGTTCGATATCGTTGGATGCGCCCGTGGTCACATACTCGGAGCCGAGTATCAGTTCTTCGGCGATGCGGCCACCGAAGAGACTGCAGATCTGACTCTTCACGCTCTGACGCGACAGGCTGTAACGATCTTCTTCCGGGAGGAACATCGTGACGCCCAGCGCACGCCCGCGCGGGATGATGCTGACCTTGTAGACCGGATCGTGATCTGGAGCAAGCCGACCGACGATCGCGTGACCTGCTTCGTGGAAGGCCGTGTTGCGCTTTTCCTTTTCGGACATGACCATGGACCTGCGCTCGGCACCCATCATGATCTTGTCTTTGGCCTTCTCGAACTCGTACATTTCCACCAGCCGTTTACCGGCACGCGCCGCAAAGAGTGCCGACTCGTTGACCAGGTTCGCCAGATCGGCACCGGAAAATCCAGGTGTGCCGCGGGCGATGATTGCCGGATCCACATCGTCTGAAAGTGGCACCTTACGCATGTGAACCTTCAGGATCTGCTCTCGACCCCTGATATCCGGCAAGCTGACCACCACCTGGCGGTCGAACCGACCAGGTCGTAGCAGCGCAGGATCCAGCACATCGGGCCGGTTGGTCGCCGCAATGACGATGATCCCATCGTTGCCTTCGAACCCATCCATTTCCACCAGCAACTGGTTCAACGTCTGCTCGCGCTCGTCATGACCACCGCCGAGCCCTGCACCACGATGGCGGCCTACCGCATCGATCTCGTCGATGAAGATGATGCAGGGGGCTTGCTTCTTCGCCTGCTCGAACATGTCGCGGACTCGGGATGCTCCCACGCCAACAAACATCTCGACGAAATCCGACCCCGAAATGGCGAAGAAGGGGACCTTGGCTTCTCCGGCAATCGCTCTGGCCAGCAGCGTCTTACCGGTGCCCGGCTGCCCCACCATGAGGATACCCCGGGGTATGCGGCCACCGAGGCGCTGAAATCTGCTTGGATCGCGCAGAAACTCCACCAGTTCCTGCACCTCATCCTTGGCTTCGTCGACCCCCGCCACATCGGCAAAGGTGGTTTTGATCTCATCTTCCGACAGCAACCGCGCCTTGCTCTTGCCGAAGGCCATGGGTCCACCGCGACCACCAGCACCGCCCTGCATCTGGCGCATGAACAGCATGAAAACCGCGATGATGATCAGAATCGGGAAACTGGCAATCAGCAGCTGGGCCCAGATGCTCTGCTGTTCCGGCAGCTTGCCAAACGTTTCCACGTTGTGGTTATAAAGATCGTCCATCAGCTTCGGATCATGCAGATCCGGCCGCACCACCAGAAATTCGCCGTTGCCATTGGTGCGAGTACCATGAATGACCAGGCCATCGAACTCGACCCGCGCGACCTGATCGGTACGAATCTGCTCGATGAAATTCGAATAACTGACGGTTTCCGGCTCCGGCGTCACGTTGAAATTGTTGAAGACCGTCAGTAGTACCGCGGCGATGATCAGCCACAGCAGTAAATTCTTTCCCATATCTGTCAAGGACTTATCCTCTTTGTCTGGTCCCGGCGTCGTGCCTTAGCGGAACTCGATCGTGGGTGGAGGACTAGCCTACACCACTAGGCCCCGGTGCGGAACGATTCGGCGCGGAACCGCTCGGCAACCGCATACATCTCCCGGGAATCCTGTCGGGATGCCTTTGGTTTCACCAGCTTGAATTTGTCATATTTTTTGCGCATGTGCCGGATCCAGGACTCGATACCATCCCCCTGGAATATCTTGACCACCAGAGTCCCGCTTGGTTTCAACCAATCATCTGCCGCCGCTTCGGCCAGCTCCACGAGTTCCATCGAGCGCGCCTGATCAGCGGTCCTGATCCCACTGATATTGGGGGCCATATCCGATAAAACAAGGTCTACGGGGCGGCTTCCCAAAATATTGGCAATTTTTTTGTCTGTTTGTTCGGTTCCATACAGGTCATCGATGACCACCGTGTCGCCGCTGGTCGTGATCGGCCGCTCGTCGCAGGCCAGCAACAGACCGGCCGGGCGAATCCGCTCCTCGACGTAGCAGGTCCATCCCCCGGGCGCCGCACCCAGTTCCAACACCCTCTGACCGGGTTTCAGTAGCCTGAAGCGCTCATCGAGCTGCTCCAGTTTGAAGTGGGCTCGAGAAGCCTTGCCGGTCTCGCTGGCTTGCCTGGCAAACGGATCACGGCGTTGCCGCGCAAGCCAGCGCTGGCTCGAATTGCTGCGGGCCTTGCGCCCTTTTTTACGCTCATCCATCGGCGCCATCATACCGAACTCGGTTCGGCCAGCGACGGGCTCGTCAGTGCCTGACGAATTTTTTCGGGGTACTGTTACAGGTACTCTTTATGAGTACTCCTCACAAGTACTTTACGGCTTCGATCTCGTATTCAATCTCGCCGTTAGGCGTCTGCACCAAGCCAACGTCGCCGACGTTTTTCCCGATCAAGGCACGAGCGATGGGTGACATTACAGAGATCTTGCCTGTCTTCAGATCTGCTTCGTCCTCGCCAACGATCTTGTAACAAACCGCCGCACCGCTCCCGGATTCGAGCAGCGAGACCGTGGAACCGAAAATCACTTTATCTGACGGTGCGATCTTGCCGATGTCAATGACCTGGGCATCCGCGAGCTTACCTTCAATTTCTTTGATCCGACCTTCATTGAATCCCTGTTGCTCACGAGCCGCGTGATACTCCGCGTTCTCTTTCAGATCTCCGTGTGCGCGGGCTTCCGCGATGGCCTGGGTGATTTCGGCACGCAACACGGATTTGCGCTGCTGCAACTCCTGGCGCAGCGCATCGGAACCTTCTTGCGTCATAGGAACGGCCATGGTGTTGATTCTGCCTGCAAACAGGGGGACAACGCCAGCGAAAGACGGCAAGCCTGAAATCTGACTCAGTGCAGATCCTGGAGACTGCGTACCTGTTCCCGGATCTGATCGCGTTTGAAGCGAATGGCGATGGCATACGCTTCACCCGCAGTGAGCGTCGTCGTGTAGCAGACCTTGTTCTGCAGCGCGAGACGGCGAATGATCGCCGAGTCACGAATCGACTGATGACCCTCGGTGGTATTGACGATCAGATCGATCTTTTCGTTTTTCAACAAGTCCCCGACGTCCGGACGTCCCTGACCAACCTTGCTGACCTGCTCAATCGGAACGCCCGCCTGTTCGAGTGCCCGCGCGGTGCCGCGCGTTCCCACCAGCGAGAAGCCAAGATCCACCAGTTCCCGGCCAAGCGCTGGCAAGCCTGGTTTATCGGATTCCTTCACCGACAGGAACGCCCGTCCGCTGTCCGGCAGATCCACACCGGCTCCCGCTACGGCCTTGGCGAAGGCCTCGGCAAAGCTGTCGCCCACACCCATCACCTCGCCGGTCGACTTCATCTCCGGACCGAGTATGGGGTCTACCCCGGGGAATTTGACAAAGGGAAACACACTCTCCTTGACGTTGAATGTGGTGGGCAAGATCTCTTCGGTAAATGCCTGAGACTCGAGAGACTGACCCACCATGCAGCGGGCGGCGATCTTGGCCAGCGACACCCCGATGCACTTCGAAACGAAAGGCACGGTCCGCGATGCCCTGGGGTTCACTTCCAGGACCAGGATATCCTTCTCCTGCACCGCGAGCTGCACGTTCATGAGGCCGATGACCTTCAGCTCCAGCGCCATGGCCTTTACCTGATCGCGAATCCGATCCTGAATATCCGCACCGAGCTGATAAGGCGGCAGTGCACACGCCGAGTCGCCACTGTGCACGCCGGCCTGTTCGATATGCTGCATGATGGCGCCTATCACAACCCGCTCACCATCCGAGACCGCGTCCACATCCACTTCCACCGCCTGGTCCAGGAAACAATCGAGCAGCACAGGCGAATCGTTGGACACCGTGACCGCTTCCGTCATGTAGCGGGTCAGCTCCTCTTCGTTGTAGACAATTTCCATCGCTCGCCCTCCCAGCACATAGGACGGCCTGACAACGATGGGAAATCCAACTTCTCTGGCGCCAGCCAGAGCCGTTTCCCGATCAACTGCCGTGCGGTTGTTGGGCTGGCGCAATCCGAGTTTGGTAATGAGCCCCTGGAACCGCTCGCGATCTTCCGCCCGATCGATGGCATCGGGGCTGGTGCCTATAATGGGCACGCCCTGTCGCTCCAATTCTTCGACCAGCTTCAAAGGTGTCTGACCACCGAATTGAACGATCACGCCCTGCGGTTGTTCCACCGCGACGATGGACAGCACATCTTCGAGGGTGACAGGCTCGAAGTAGAGCCGATCGGAGGTATCGTAATCCGTGGAAACCGTCTCCGGATTACAGTTGACCATGATCGTCTCAAAGCCATCTTCGTGCAGGGCCAACGCCGCGTGTACGCAGCAATAGTCGAATTCGATCCCCTGGCCGATTCGATTCGGCCCACCGCCAAGCACCATGATTTTTTTCCGTTTGGACGGCGCCGCCTCGCACTCTTCTTCGTAGGTGCTGTACATATAGGCGGTGGTCGCCGGAAACTCCGCGGCGCAGGTATCCACTCTTCGATAAACCGGCCGTATATCCAACGCCAGGCGCCGCTCGCGCACGGCGCCTTCGCTGCATCTCAGCAGATCGGCCAGCCTGGCATCGGAAAAACCCTGTTGTTTGAGCCGATACAGTCGCTCGCGTTCGAGTTCCTCGAGCGTGGCGTCTTTCAGGCCCTGTTCGACCTCCAGCAGATCTTCGATTTCCGCCAGAAACCAGGGATCGACGGCAGTCAACTCATGAATGTCCTCGAGCGAAAGACCGTACCGAAATGCATCGGCGATGTACCAGATTCGATCGGCGCCAGGATTGGAAAGTTCGCGCCGCAGCACATCCAGCGCATCTTCATGTTGCAGATCCAGAATGGGATCAAAACCATTCATTCCCGTTTCGAGCCCCCGCAGCGCCTTCTGCAACGATTCCTGGAAGGTGCGGCCAATCGCCATCACTTCACCGACCGATTTCATCTGAGTGGTGAGACGCGAATCGGCCTGGACGAACTTCTCGAAGGTAAAGCGCGGCACCTTGGTGACCACATAGTCGATGCTGGGCTCGAAGGATGCCGGGGTGATACCTGTGATGTCATTGATGAGTTCATCGAGCGTGTAGCCCACCGCGAGCTTGGCCGCCACTTTGGCTATGGGGAAGCCGGTGGCCTTGGAAGCGAGGGCGGAAGAACGTGATACCCGCGGGTTCATCTCGATGACCACGATGCGACCGGTTTCCGGATCGATCGCGAATTGAACGTTGGAACCCCCGGTTTCCACACCGATTTCCCGCAGTACGGCGATCGAGGCGTTCCGTAGCAGTTGATATTCCTTGTCGGTCAACGTCTGGGCCGGGGCGACGGTGATGCTGTCACCGGTATGCACCCCCATGGGATCCAGATTTTCGATGGAGCAGACGATGATGCAGTTGTCCCGCTTGTCACGGATCACCTCCATCTCGAACTCTTTCCAGCCCAGCAGGGATTCATCGATCAACAACTCGCTGGTTGGTGAAAGATCCAATCCGCGCTGACAGATTTCCTCGAACTCCTCCTGGTTGTAGGCGATACCGCCGCCGCTGCCACCGAGGGTAAACGAAGGACGAATCACACAGGGATAGCCAAGCTGGCTTTGCCCCTGGAACGCCTCTTCCATGCTGTGGGCGATGGACGAGCGTGGCGTGCTGAGGCCGATACTCTTCATGGCGTGGTCGAATCGTTCGCGATCCTCGGCCTTGTCGATGGCGTCCTGACTGGCACCGATGAGCTCCACACCGTGCTGCTCGAGTACCCCTTCGCGAGCCAGATCGAGGGCGCAATTCAGCGCCGTCTGACCACCCATGGTCGGCAGCAGGGCGTCCGGCTTTTCCTTTTCGATGATTCGCGCCACCGTCTGCCACTCTACCGGCTCCACGTAAGTGGCATCCGCCATGGCGGGATCGGTCATGATGGTGGCGGGATTGGAGTTCACCAGCACCACCCGGTAACCCTCTTCTCTGAGCGCCTTGCAGGCTTGCGCGCCTGAGTAGTCGAACTCGCAGGCCTGACCGATGATGATCGGACCGGCGCCGATGATGAGAATGGTTTCGAGATCGTTGCGCTTCGGCATCAGCGCGGCTCCGCCATCATCTCGACGAACTCATCGAACAGGTACTGACAATCCTGTGGACCCGGGCTCGCCTCCGGATGGCCCTGAAAGCCGAATGCCTGCCGGTCTCTGTGACGAACCCCCTGCAGCGTGCCGTCGAACAGCGACACGTGAGTGGTGTCCAGACTGGCAGGTAACGACTCGCCGTCCACCGCAAAGCCATGGTTCTGACTGGTAATGATCACCCGCTGAGTACGCAGATCCTTGACCGGATGATTGGCGCCGTGGTGACCATGAGGCATCTTCAAGGTTCGGGCCCCGCTGGCAAGGGCCAGCAGTTGATGGCCGAGGCAGATGCCGAATATCGGAACCTCACTGTCGAGCAATACCCGGATGGCATCTATCGCGTAGCCGCAAGGCTCCGGGTCGCC
>QIDL01000258.1 GCA_003228415.1 Gammaproteobacteria bacterium
GGCTTGCAGGTTGGCCTTTCCCTGTGCCAGCAACTCACCGAGTGAAGCCGATTCAGGCGGCAGACCAAACCCCAGGAAGTCCAGCGCGGTCAGCGTGGTAATGGAACCGTTCAACAGGAAAGGCAGGTAGGTAAGGGTCGCGACCATCGCGTTGGGCAATACATGTCGGCGCATGATCGTGAAATCGGAAACTCCGAGCGCCCGTGCAGCTCGGACGAAGTCGAAGTTGCGCGCGCGCAGGAATTCTGCACGCACCACACCAACCAGAGACATCCAACCAAACAGAACCAGCATCCCCAGCAGCCAGAAAAAATTCGGCTCGACGATGCTGGCGAGAATGATCAGCAGGAACAGAATCGGCAGGCCCGCCCAGATTTCCACGATACGTTGTCCAATGAGGTCCACGGCTCCACCAAAATAGCCTTGCAGAGCACCCACACAGACTCCGATGGAAGCACTGATAATGGTCAGCGTTAAGCCGAAAAGTACCGACAGGCGGAAGCCATACAACAATCGCGCTAAAGTGTCCTTCGCACCATCGTCGGTACCAAGAGGATGCCTCCATGAGGGAGCAGCCGGTGCCGGTTCTGCCAGGTAATAGTCAATGGTGTCATAGCTGAAACGTACCGGCGGCCACAACATCCACCCTCCATTGTCGAGTACCAGGGACTCGACGAACGGATCGGTGAAATCGGCTTCTATTTCAAGACTGCCACCCAGCTCGACTTCACTATGTTGAAGGTATGCCGGAAAAAAGACCTCTCCATGGAGCAGCATGATGATCGGACGATCATTGGCGATGAGTTCTGCGAACAGCGTGGCGCCGAAAACAGCGAGAAAAATCCACAAGGCAAGGTAGGCACGGCGGTTAGCACGGAAGTTCGCCAGGCGCCTCTGTGCCAACGGACTCAACTTCATACCCCACGTCCCTCGAAGTCGATGCGCGGATCGATGAACACATAAGTCACATCGCCGATGAGTTGGATCACCAGACTGACCAGGGTGAAGCAGAACAGCGTACCGAACAGAATCGGGTAGTCGCGCTTCAGGATGGCTTCGTAACCCAGCAATCCCATACCATCCAGCGAAAAGATGACTTCGATGAGTAACGAACCCGTGAACAATATGCCGATGAACGCGCCGGGAAAACCGGCAATGACGATGAGCATCGCGTTACGAAATACATGGCCATAGAGGACTCGTTTTTCGGTGATTCCCTTGGCACGCGCCGTCAAGACGAATTGCTTACTGATCTCCTCCAGAAACGAGTTCTTCGTCAGCATCGTCAGCGTGGCGAACCCGCCGACCGTCAGTGCCGTCACCGGCAGCGTCAGATGCCAGAAGTAATCCTTGATCTGATCGAGGCGACTCATTTCAGAAAATCCTTCGGAAGTGAGGCCGCGCAGCGGAAACAGTTCCAGAAAATTGCCGCCCGCGAAGAGTACGATGAGTAAAATCGCAAACAGGAATCCGGGAATCGCGTAACCAACAAAAACCACTGCACTGGTCCACAAATCAAAGCCTTGACCATCACGTACCGCCTTGGCGACTCCAAGCGGAATCGAGATGATATAGATGAGGATCAGCGACCAGAGGCCCAGCGATACGGACACGGGTATTCTTTCGATGACGAGATCCACGACAGGACGATCCTGGAAGTAGCTGTTGCCGAAATCGAGACGGGTGTAGTTCCAGATCATCATGAAAAAGCGCTCGTGCGCGGGTTTGTCGAATCCAAACTGCTTCTCGAGATCGGCCAGCAGATCTGGATCGAGGCCGGCCGTGCCTTGAAAAACGCTGGAACCGGAAGACGCTATCTGGGCGGCAGTGTCAGTTCCGCTCACGCGATCGGTCGTACCACCGGTAAAGCCTGACAATTCGGCAACCATCTGCTCCATGGGACCGCCGGGCGCGAACTGCACGATGATGAAGTTGATCACCATAATGCCAAAAAGAGTCGGCACGATGAGTACAAGACGCTTCAGCAGATAACGGCCCACTACTCGTGCTCTCCGAGGTTTGCAACACCAAGCTCCACGTTAAGTGCCTTCTCCTTGTCCCACCACCATGCATCGAGCCAGATGTCCCGATGCAAGGGCGGATTTTCAGGTCGGCCAAATTTGTCCCAGTACACCAACCGGTACCCCGGGCGCGCCATGCCAGGAATGAAGTAGAAATTCCATAACATCACCCGATCGAAAGCTCGCGTTGCGGCAACGAATTGCCGTTCGGTTCGCGCATTGATGATTTTGTCTATCAAATCGTCGACCACTGGATCCTTGACGTGCATCCAGTTGAGACTGAACTGCATACTTGCGGCCTGAGAACTGAATCTGTTTCTCAGTTGTGCTCCCGGGGTCCATGTAGGCGCATACGCGAATTGCCCTGCGTCAAATGAACCGCTACGCATTCGATACAACCAATTCGACACCTCCGGTGCGCGTGCGGATGCATCGATACCGATACGTTCCAGCACGTCCATGTACGGCAAAATGGCGCGAATGAGCGAGGGTGCCACCAGCACGAAATCGATTTCAAATTGTTCTCCGCTTTCCACACTAACCAGACGCCGGTCTTGCACAACCCAACCGGCTTCGGTAAACAGCGCCAGCGCTTTTTCTGTATTCGACCGATTGCGGCCAAATCCCGTGCCCGCCGGTGGTTCAAAGCGTTGCGAAAATACCCGTTCCGGTATACGGCCCCGGTACCGTTCCAGAAGTTCCAATTCGTCAGCCGAGGGCAATCCTCGCTGAGCCATGGCGGAACCATGGAACAGACTGTTTCCATCATCGTAGTAGTCATACATCATCACCCGGTTGATGAATTTGTGGTCGTAGAGCAACCATAGCGCCTCTCGTACCCGGATATCCTGAAAGCGGGCTTCCCTCAGATTCCAGAATACCGCCCACCACAAACCCACCGGGCGTGCCTCTTCAATCAACTCGGCTTTGAACAGTCCTTTTACGACTGCGGGGAAGTCATACTGCGTCGACCAGGTTTTGGCTACCGTCTCCGGGCCGATATCGATCAATCCCGCCTTTCGGGCTTCGAATGTCACCTGTTGATCTCGAAAATAGTCGTAAACGATACGATCGAAGTTGTAGCGGCCACGGTTCACCGGGAGATCCCTGCCCCAGTAGTTTTCGACCCGTTCATAGGTCACCTTTCTGCCGATTTTGAAGTCCAGGATTCGATAGGGCCCGCTACCCAACGGTGGCTCGAGTGTGGTGGCAGCGAAATCCCGACTGCGCCAGTAGTGTTCCGGTGCTACCGGCAGGATACCCAGCGTGACGGCAATATTCGGATCTGGCAGGGAACCCTCGACCATCACGTAGCGCACTTCACGAGGACCCATCCGTTCGATACGCTCGACGTTACGCAGAGCCGTCCTCAAGCTGGCGGACCCGTAATCCTTGATTGCTTCGAAGGTGAAGATCACATCCTCGATGGTCAACGGCTCCCCGTCGTGCCAGTAGGCTTCGTCTCTCAAGCGGAACGCGACCCAGGAAAAGTCCTCGGCCACCTCCACCCCTTCAGCCAGCAGGCCATAGTGGCTCATGGGCTCATCGGCCGACCCCTCGAGCAGGCTGTCGTAAAGAATTGGCGAGACCGAGCTGAGTCCGGTCGTACCCGCGGCGGGACGCCCTTTGTGGATAAAGCTATTAAAGCTGTCGTAGGTGCCCCCTTGCGCGATTCGCACGGTACCCCCCTTCGGAGCCGCGACGTTCACATAGTCGAAACTGGTGAACTCCAGGCCGTACTTCAACTCATCCAGGAACGAAACTCCATGCGTGTACTCGGCGGCACTCGTTGTCAATGCGCCGAAAAGCAAGGCAGCGGCCGCAGTTGCCCGTTCAAGGTTGAGTTTTGCGAACATCACCTTCCCCTGTAACTTCCGGATGAAAATAATAGACGAATTTTCTTGTCCAAAGAAAGTTGTTGGTGATCGCCAGCACGTTACCGATGAGCATCGCCAGTAGCGGTTGCTCTGACATTGGCCCGACCAGCACCAACGCCGAGAAACTTCCCAGGTTAATCCCAGCGCCCATGGCTTGAATGAGCAAGTAGTTGACAAAGCGCGAGTGTCTTATCGAGGCACCAAACGTAACCTTGGCGTTGAGAAAGTAAGTGAGCGTGATGGCCGCCGCCCATGCAAGGATTCGACTCGTCATCAGACCGGCATTGGTCTCACCAAGGCCAAAGCCGTAAATCAGCAAGCTCATCAGCGTGATGTCGAGCAAGAAACCGACAAATCCCACCAGGAGAAATCGGCCCAGCTGGCGACGGATTCGAGCACCGGGATCCGATGCTACCGATGTTGCTTTGTTGATGGCTTTGTACCGCTAAGTTTGGTTCCGAAGGTCTTTTGTGCTTGCCTGCCTGCCTGCCTGGCGGTTTTGACGTTTGCCAGCAGCACGCCGAATTTGCTGAATTCAGGGGATATCCGCTCTATATGATCGACAGGCGAGTGGTGCACGAGACGGCCCTGGGGTACAGCCCGGGGATGCCGGTTACGACCCGGCCGCGGCTTCTGCACTCTCATCCCCTCGCCGCCGTGCTTCCAGGTTTTTCACGATCTCCACATGCCGATCACGGTCCAGACGATGCTTCGAGTAACAGTACAGGCACACCACCGCAAACCCGGCCACGATGGGTCCATAGACCAGGCCAAGCCAGACGATGGTTTCCGCTGGCACATCTGCCGCGCTTTGAATGTCCACACCTCGCGGCCAGCTGATCAGATCCAGAGCGACCCCACCTACCACATTGCCAATACCGGTGGTGAACTTGCCGGAAAATGAAACAGAAGCAAAAAAGATCCCTTCCTGACGCCGCCCGGTCTTCAATTCATGCTCGTCTACGATATCGGCAACCATTGAGCCAAATGTTATCAACGCCTGAACGACACCAACGCCCTGCAGGAACTTGATGCACACCAGAGTGACCAGTAAAGAGTCTGTCCCATTTTCAGGAAACCAACCCAACAGCCGCAACACACCGGCACGATCTGGCACAGCGCCCACCAGGCTGTGCCGAACATCACCGATGGTTTCTTGTCGAAGAGCATGTTCAAGCGACGGGTCACCAACGCTCCCAGCATCACACCAAAGGGAGTAGCGGCAAAGAAAACCGTGTTGCCACTGCTGGACAGCTCCCAGAAGTAAGTGTTCATGTGCAGGTTCAGGGCGCTGTCCACTCCGACCATCATGAATACGATGAGCACGCCCGAAAACAACCAGGCAAACGATCTGTTCTGCAATGCTTCGCCGATCTCCTTGAACGTTCTGACTAGAATCGCCAGGAGGCCGAGATCGATGGCGGGACCCTTGGGCTGCTGCAGAAAGGGAATCTGCTTCCGAGTGCCCCATGCCGACGTCATGATTGACACGACCATCAACAACCCCAGAGTCATGGCGAAAGGTGCATAGGCATCGACCCGGAACTGCCCCCGGGGAACGTCGGAACTCTCATAGAAAAACAGCGTGAAGCCAAGAATAAAGGCCGCGAGTTGGCCAAAAGTGCTGAAGAACTGCCGAAAGGCGACAACCGTCGTTCGCTCATCGAAGTCATCGGTCAGCTCTGCCCCCAGCGCAATGTGAGGGACGTGATAGAGCGTCATGGCAGTGCGGGTCAAAATCGCAAAGGTCAGCAACCAGAGGAACAACCCGAACTGTCCCAGGTCAACGGGCGGGTTGAACAGAAAGTAGAATGCAATGGCCAGCGGGATCGCCGCGCAATACATGAACGGATGTCGGCGACCCAATTTTGATCGCCAGTTGTCAGACAAAGAACCGACCAGCGGGTCGGTGATCGCATCGAACATGAGCGCGATGCCTACAGCCAACCCGGCGTAAGTACCCGACAGCGCCAACACCTGATTGTAGTAGAAAAACAGGAACACGCCGAAGGCCCCATTCTTGATACCTTCGCCAGCCTGACCGACGCCATAGGCGACCTTGGTACCGAAACCAAGTACACGGCCTCGCTGGTTCGCCGTAACTGAGAGTTTTTCTGCTGCCAAATGGACATGCCCTGTTGAATTTGACGTCACGCGATCATCAATCCTCCACCGTGGCGGGTCAAGGGAACCTCTGAGCAATTCCCGTTTGCTCAGAGGTTCCCAAGGTATGATGGGGATTCGATACCCAGGAAGATTCACCAATGTGGGAAAGCCCGATCACATGTCCCAATCAGCTCATCGAGCCCGGTTGGATCGACTACAACGGCCATCTGAACATGGCCTTCTACAACGTACTGTTTGATCGCGGGGTAGACCATGTCTATGACATGATCGGTATCGGTGCAGACCACGTCCGCACTCAGAACGGCTCGTGCTTTACCATGGAGGTCCACGTCAACTATCTGAACGAACTCACCCTAGACGATCCGGTGCGAGTGACATTTCAACTCATCGATTTCGACAACAAGCGTCTGCACTTTTTTCAGACCATGGAAAATGTCGCCACGGGGGACATCGCGGCGACATCCGAACAGCTCGCCCTGCACGTTGACATGTCTTCACGTCGCTCGGCGCCCTTTCCGGACCCCTCGATCGAGAAAATCGCCGCCCTGCAGGCCGCCCACACCAGGCTGCCGAAACCGGATCAGCTCGGTCGCGTTATCGGTATCCGCAGAAAGCCCGATTAGCTGCCGGTGATCTCAAGGACAGTGTGGGCATGATGTACTCTGCCAAATTCATCCACCGCCTTCACAGATAGCGTGTAGGTGCCAGCCTCCAGATCGTCGGGAAGATCCGCCCCGAACAGGTGCGAAGAAGGTGTCGCCTGTAACCAGGACTTCTTGGTGTCCTCGTTGCGGGCGAAAACCTCCACCATATAGGGATCTGCCCGCATCACCCGCACCATGGGCAACAAGGGCCCGTTGTTGATCTGGAACGACACCTTCGACCTGGGGCCGCCATCGAAAAGATTAACCAGAACTTCCGCAGCCGGCACATGATCCACCGAAAAGCGTCCATCGAAGAGCTCGCCTGCGCGAAAGTCGCGCATCCCATCTACACTCAAGCCGTGGTGCGCCACATCGAAGACGATTCGCATCTGGAAGTCCTCTGGCTTGCCGGCGGCCTTGTAGCGCACCGTGGCGTCGGTCCCATCGATCTCCAGCACATGATAGCCGTTTGGTGTTCCATCGCGCTGATCGGTAGTGGGAATACCGCGGGTATCGAATGGTCCGCTCCACCAGGACCCGGAAACAGTCGCCAGAACATGATGATGGAATTCTCCAGGGCCTCGGAAGCCATCATCAGCATCGAAATACAGATGCTCCGTGGTGTGCGTATGGCCGGCCACCGCATAAAGATTCGGACGACCGGAGAGCAGCTTGAAGAGCTCGCGACGGTCTTTCGTCGTTACTCCCGGCGTATCGGCAACATAGGTCTCCAATGGCGAGTGCATGGCCAGGAATACCAGCCGTTCCTCAGGAACGTATGAGAGTTCACGTTCCAGCCAGGCAAGCTGACGCTTGCCGAAGTTGGCGATGTAGCCACCGTTACCACGGACATCACCGGGGTCAGACTGGCCGTTGCCCTGATATTCGATGTTGTCGAGAACGACGAACAGCACATCTCCATATTCGAACGCGTAATACGGCGGGCCAAAATGGCGCTTGAATGTCTCCAGCGAGTAGCGATCATCCTCCGCTTCAAAGTTGATCTCGTGATTACCGGGGACGTTGTACCAGGGTATGCCGATCTGGGCGATGATCCGATTCAGGCGCGGAAATACCGACAGATCATCGAAACTCACATCCCCCATGGTCATGCCGAAGCGGGCCTTCGTGCCGATCAGCTCGGCCACGACGTCGTCGCGGATGTAGTCGATCTCCGCATCGGTCTGTGGCTGGGTATCTGCCAGCAGGATCGCTTCGAAGCTGCTCGGCTCCGACTGCTCCACCAACGGAAAATCGATGGTATCGGGCAGTGGTCCGGTAGGTTGCACCCCTTGATAGCGCATCCCGGGCGGCGAGCCTTGTGGCTGATGAATATAGTAGAACTGAGGCAACTGTCGATCATCTACCGGCGTCGCAAATCCGCGCGGTTTGGTGATGAACAGCACCGCTTCGTCACCAATCTCGAGCCGGTAGGCTCCGGCTGAGTCGGTGAGCACCACCTGCTGACCGTCCGACACCCGCACATCGGCAATGCCCGGTTCTCCGCCATCGAGCCGGCCGTTCATGTTCAGATCGACAAACACTGTACCTTTGGCAACATCCGCCTGCACGACGTCTGCTTGAAACAGTGCTGCAAGTCCGATCCCGATCAATGCTCCAAGCGTTCGACTCGCCATACCATCCCCATCTTTCATGCTGTAAATACGAAGGGGAGCTTCGATGCTCCCCTTCTCTCATCCCCAATCGGTGTCGGTCAGCCGCTGGTGTCAGTAACCTTCCAGCTCACCGTAGCGATTCCGATGAAAGTTCACATCCCCGAATGTCTGTTCGGTCACCGCCGCACGTTTGATGAAAAAGCCAATATCGAACTCATCGGTCATGCCGATACCACCGTGCATCTGAATGCCTTCGCGGGATACCGTGTGGAAAGTTTCGCCGACTTTCGCCTTGGTCAGGCTGGCGAGCTTGGCAATCTCTTCGGCATCACGACCTTCATCGAGGGCGGTCAGCGCCTCGAGCACACAGGATTTAGACAGCTCGATTTCACAGAACATGTCGGCCGCCCGGTGCTTGAGTGCCTGGAAGGAGCCGATCGGCACACCGAACTGCTCCCTTTCTTTCAGGTACTCAATGGTGCGTTCGAAACACTCCTGGGTGCTGCCGAGCATTTCTGCGGCGATACCAATTCGAGCGATATCCAGGGTCGGGTCAAGAATATCCGCCCCCCGGTCCACCTCACCGATTACCGCTTCCGCAACCGCATCGTTGAGTTTGATATTCGCGGCATTGCGGGAGTCCGCCATGATCGTGCGGGTGATTTCCACACCATCGGCCTTGGCATCGATCAGAAACAGGGTGATTCCGTCCCGATCGCCAGCATCGCCGGATGTGCGCGCCACAACGATCAGTTTGTCCGCAACGTTGCCGTCCAGGACGAATGTCTTTTCACCGCTGAGTTGGTAGCTGCCTGCCGATTCGGTGGCGGTGGTGGCCACCCCATAAGGGTTGTGGCGATGGGATTCTTCCAGCGCCAACGCCAGCAGCAGCTCTCCGGACGCTACCTTCGGCAACAGGGCCGCTTTCTGCTCTTCGCTACCCCCCACGTCAATAGCGGTGCCACCGACCCAGACCGTGGCGAATAGTGGGCTTGCCGCCAGTGTCCTGCCGGTTTCCTCGGTGACCACACCCAGACCTTTGTAGCCGAAGGCAAGGCCGCCATGCTCCTCCGGGAAGGGAATGCCCGCCCAGCCCAGCTCGACCATGGAATTCCAGGTGTCACGGTCAAACCCATCGGCATTATTTTCGTCGCGCAGTTTTCGCAACTGCCCGATCGGCGCGCTGTTGGTACAAAAGTCCTTGGCGCTGTCTTTGAGCATATTCTGCTCGTCGTTAAGGATCATCGGCATAGTGCTTCCCCAAAAGAACCCATAAACAAAGCCGTCTATTCTACGTCTTTAAGGTAGAAGCCTTCAAACCAGGGACACCCCTGCCTCAAGCAAAGCCCAGCTCAGAATTACGAAAGACTTACACCTGATACATGCCCGTGGCTGCATGAATAGCTCCTTTCCGTAGACTTTTCGTCAGCTTCAGACATCAAGGATGACACCAGTGAAAACTGTCGCAGCCGCTGTATTGCTCATTGCCCTTGCCGGTAATACCGCACTGTCCGTTGCCGATAGTGGTGATTCGTCGTACATTTCGAAAAATTCCTTGTCAGACAGCTCGTCAGATAAGGTCGCGGTGAAGGCCGAATCCATGAATACCTCCGCCCAGGATCTCTCAATCTTCGGGGTGATCTCCCTGGGTGTCATCGGCTTGTTCTGGATCCGTCGCCATACTTCCGAACTCTAGCCGGTCACTCGGCGAAAATTATCCCGCACGGAGTTCGAGCATCGCGTCGACAACGAAGTGGCGTCTGGCCAGTGCCCGCTCCGTTGCAGTCTCGGGGTCATTGAGCCAGCTGCGAACCGCATCGGCGTCTGGGAACACCAGCATCAGCACATAATTCCAACTCCGATCGCCGGCAAGTCCGTCGACCTTGGTGGACCAGACAACCTGACCGCCATAGTCCGTCGCCGATTGACTCAACAAGTCGAGCATCGCGGGGTCCGTTGCCTCTGGTGTCTGCAGCAACCAGAGAAGCAGGGTTTCATCACGAGCAATGGGCCCCGGCGATTCTGCCGAGCCGAGCAGGATCG
>QIDL01000349.1 GCA_003228415.1 Gammaproteobacteria bacterium
ATCGTGTCGTCGATCATGCCCCAGTTGGACGCCAGCGGAGTCAGATACCACGGACTCATGAAGTGAAACAGGACAGTTGCTATAACGAGAAAAATTATCGCCAGTGCAAGGATCATCTAACGTTCTCTACTGGATTCATCGGGGGCGCGAGGCTCTCGACGAGGGAGGTGAGTTTTTCGAATTCTTCTTCGCTGCCGGAGGTGGTCACACCTCGTATGACACCTTGGGTGTCGATCAGAAAACCGACTGGGAGCGTTTTGACTCCGAATTTCTGTGCTGTCTCGCCGGTGATATCCAGAGCGATAGGATATTCAACGGGAGACCGGGACAGGTAGAGGTAGGCGTCTCCGACGAACTTGTCGACATTGACACCGACGATCTCCAGAGAGTCAAAGGCCTTCCCCAGAGCGTCGAGCCTGGGCATCTTGTCGCGACAGGGTTGACACCAGGCAGACCAGAAGTCGACATACAGCAATTTGCCCCTGTTGGAGGCCAGATCGACCGTCTGTTGGGGGTTTCGGAGGTTTGGGAGAGAAAATTCCGGCGCACGGGCACCCACTTCTGCAGCCAGCGACAACGCTGGGGTCAGCAGAAGGAAGAAAACGATGTTGCACAATGCGACACGCGTTGCACTCATCGTCCCTACTCGCTCCCCTTGTTGTCTGTCAGTTGACTGCTAGGATTCCGTCCGAGTGGGTGATACAGCGCTACCCCTCCGCTAAGTATTGTTACAGAAATCCGTCAGAACTCGCAAGCGTCTCTGACAAACGTCACCGACAGACGGGTAAAAAGTGCGGCGGTCGGATGAGCGTTCGCACTAACCGCTGCTGCCGACGTTTGTTAAGCTGATTCGGCAGTTATCAGGGAAACCGGGTGAACACGGTACACGTCTCGCAGGTCCGACTGGTCCGACTGGATGGGGGCGGGCGCTGGTTGAATTTCATGATTCTTGGAGCGTGCCTGCTCTATGGCCAGTCTGTGTATGCGCATGGCAGCGTGGTAGACGAAGGCGATCAGTGCATCATCAAGATCGGGTTCTATCAGGCGCACTTCACGATCTATCAACCTCGCAGCGGCGGGCACGATGAGTATTGCGAAGATCTACCGGAGACCGGAGAGACTGTATTCGTCATCGGCTATCTGCACGATAGTCTGCGTGAGGTGCTCGTCGATTTCAGAATTGTGCGTGATCGCAACTCGATCGGCCGCTTTGCTCGCTATGAAGACGTGCTGGCGCTGGATCTCGAACAGGATTCGGTGTTCTACCAGCCTCCATTGCTGCAGTCAGACGCGGTATTCACGGTGCTGCATCGGTTCCAGGAACCCGGCAGTTACATCGGGGTCGTCACCGCCGGGCACCCGACCAAAAACGAGGTTTATCGGGCCGTGTTTCCGTTTGAGATAGGGCGATTCCCCTGGGAATACGTGATGTGGTTTGTTTTCGTCGTGGCTCTGGTCGGCGTGCTGCTCTGGCTTCGGTTCGTCCACTTCGCACCACCTCCACCGCTGCAATCATGAGGAGCATGAGCCGCCTTGCGATTCTCTGTTTTGCCGTCGCTGTGCTGGTCGCTCCGGTGACCGCTCAACAGAGGGCTGGCGAACAGGGCGTGCTGTCGAACTCCGGGAGGCTTTTGCTCAGCTACTCCAGCGAACTCGTGCCCGTCCAGATCAACACCATCCACAACTGGGTCCTGCATGTGGAATTATCGACCGGAGAAGTGGTGGAGAATGCGCAGATTTCCTTGGCGGGGGGCATGACTGAACACGACCATGGTTTGCCAACCGCGCCGCGCATGACCCGCTACCTGGGCGATGGTGATTATCTGATGGAAGGGGTGAGATTTCACATGAACGGGCGCTGGGTTGTTACGGTGCAGGTCGACTACGGCGAGCTCTCCGATTCGGTCGTCTTCGAACTGGAAATTTGAGGTGCGGACAACGCGGTTGTGGCCGATCCTGGTGATTCTCTTCGGTGTTGGCACCGGTGCTGGAGGGCTATACCTTGGCTCGGCGTGGTTGGACGATCGTGAGCAGAATCAACCTTGGACCGAGCAGGAACTGGCAACGATTCGCTCGCTCTGGCTGGCCAGCCTGGCACCGCTATCGCCGGATCCGACCAACGCGGTCGCAGATGAGCCCGATGCGGCGCGGCTGGGGCATCGTCTGTTTTTCGATCAACGACTGAGCAGCAACGGTCAGGTCGCGTGCAGCAACTGCCACCAACCCGAACGATACTTTACCGATGGCCTGCCAGTGAGCGTCGGGGTCGGCAAGGTGACCCGTAACTCGATGACGCTCGTTGGTGCAGCATACAGTCCCTGGTATTTCTGGGACGGACGCAAGGACAGCCTCTGGTCTCAAGCCACGGGACCGCTGGAGAATGGGCTCGAGCACGGCAGTAACCGCCTGCAGATTGCTCGCTTGATCGCTGGAGACTCCGGGTATCGAAGGCTCTACGAATCTCTGTTCGGGGAATTACCCGATCTGACCGATGCGGAAAGATTTCCGCAGCGGGCGGGTCCGCTGCCGGATACGGTATTGAATTCAGCCTGGGAGGAGATGACGGAGCCGGACCGTGTTGCGATATCGACGATTTTCACCAATGTTGGCAAGGCGCTGGCGGCCTATCAGCGATTGTTGATGCCGGGTCCTTCCCGGTTTGATGACTATGCGGCGGAGGTGCTGACTGCTGCGGCCGAGAAGGTGTCGGTCGACTCGTTCAGCGGACTGGAACGCGCAGGACTGCGTTTGTTCATCGGTCGTGGTCAGTGCGTGAACTGCCATAACGGGCCGCTATTCACCAACAACGACTTTCACAACACCGGCAGCCTGTCGGCTCCGGGACAACTACCATCCCGCGGGCGGAGTGCCGCCATCCACCTGCTTATGGAAGATCCATTCAATTGCCTGGGCGCCTTCAGCGACGATGAGCGCCACTCCTGTGCCGAGGTTCGATTCATGAAGACGGGCGATGAGCTGGTGGGGGCGCATCGCACGCCGTCGCTGCGTAACGTTTCCCGGACAGCACCTTATATGCACGCGGGACAGCTGGCTTCACTGGAAGATGTGGTGGATCAATACAACAATGCCGCGAATTCCATGATTGGTCACAACGAGGCGCAGCCTCTGGATCTCTCGGATTCTGATAAAGAGGCGTTGGTGGCCTTCCTGGGAACGCTCGACGGGCCGATTGCCCTCGACCCGGACTGGCTGGTCGCCGGACCGACTCAAAAACTCCCGGGTACGCGCTGATAACGATGTTGGCGCCGGTGATCGTCTGGCCGCCGCAGATTGATCAATCGTCATCGAAACCGATGTAGGTCACGATATCCTCGTTGGGCGTACGTCTGGATTTCACCTGGTTTGCCGCGAAATCGAAATCCGGATAACCCATTGCGATGCAGGTCATGATGACCTGGCTCTCCGGGATCTTTGCATGTTTCCGCACTACAGCGGATTGCATGATGCCCTGGCCGTTGATCACAGCGCCGAGGCCCCTGGTCCAGGCGGCAAGCACCAGACCATAGGTCACGGCGCCCAGGTCGAAATGACTGATTGTCGCCGGCTCGAGGGATTTATCGTAGGTCATGACGATCGAAACCGGCGCGTCGAACTGGCGGAATCCGCGCATCACCCAGTCCTGGCGCCGCTCTTTGTCGTCCCGTTCGATCCCCATGGCTTCGAACAGCTGAACGGCAATTTCGATCTGCCGCCGACGATGGATGCCTTCGTAGCTGCCGTGTACGGGTATCTCGCGCTGCACTTTGGCGCCGGCCAGCATCAGTCTGGTATTACCCTCGCGGATACGCTCCAGCGGCTCGCCGGTGATGACGTGAAAAAACCAGGGTTGGGTATTCATCGAGGACGGTGCGCCCTTGGCGATTTCGATGATTTCGTCGATGACTTTTTTCGGTACCGGATCGGGTTTGTAACCGCGAATACTTCTACGTTCGCCAACCAGCGACTCAAAATCCACAGTGATTCCTCAACTTCAGTTTTTTTGTCACCAGCCCTTTTACCATCAGCCGGGAAAGCGCAGGTCTCCCAGCATACGGAATTCAGGCCGATTTCGCATTCACAGGTTAGTCTCGGCCGTTGAACCGGGTGTTGCTCCGCTGGCCAGATGCGCCTCGACGATGTCAAGAAAGGTGGGTCCGTACTTCTCGAGTTTGCGCTCGCCGACGCCGCCGAGTTGAGAAAACTGTGCCATGTCGCGTGGCATTGAAGCGCAGATCTCCTGCAGGGTTCGGTCGTGAAAGACGACATAGGGTGGCACACCCTGTTCTTCGGCCAGCACCCGGCGACAGTCTCGAAGCGCTTCCCACAGAGCAACATCGAGGTCTGCGGGGAGTGGCGTTCTGGTCTGTTTTCCGGCGCCCCGCTGCTTGCGGTCGCGACGCAGCTCGATGGTCTCGTCACCGCGCAGCAGCGGGCGGCACTTCTGTTCCAGGCACAAGGCCCCGAATCTATCCAGGGCAACGCTCAAGTATCCTCGGGCCACCAGTTGGCGAAACACCGATCGCCACTGATCTCCTTCGATGGATTTACCGACGCCGAAGGTAGGCAACCTCTCATGACGGAACTGCTCGATCTTGGCGGTGGGCGTTCCTTGCAGCACGTCGATGAGATGATTGACCCCGAATCGTTGACCGGTGCGATACACCGCACTCAGGGCCATCCGGGTGGCTTCGGTGCCGTCCCATGTATCCACCGGTTCAATACAGGTATCGCAATTGCCACAGGGCTCTTCGAGCATTTCACCGAAGTAGCGGAGCAATGTCTGACGTCGGCAGGTGGTGATTTCGCAAAGACCGAGCATGGCGTTGAGCCGGTGTTGCTCGGCGCGTTTGTGCACTTCGCTGCCTTCGGATGATGCCATCATCTGTCGCAGCTTGATGACGTCCTGCAATCCGTAAACCAACCAGGCATCGGCCGGCTCGCCATCCCGACCGGCGCGGCCGGTCTCCTGGTAGTAGGCCTCGACGGTTTTCGGCATGTCCAGATGGGCGACGAATCGAACATCGGGCTTGTCGATGCCCATCCCGAAGGCAATGGTGGCGACAATGATCACTGCATCTTCGCGGAGAAATCGCGATTGATGTTCCGAGCGAACGGAGCCATCCAGGCCTGCGTGATAAGGTAGCGCATTGAATCCCTGGTCCTGGAGCCAGGCGGCTGTATCTTCGGTTTTCCTGCGCGACATACAGTAGATGATGCCGGCCTGGTTGCGGTGGCCTGAAAGAAAGCGCAGCAGCTGGGTCCTGGGATTCTGCTTCAACGCGATACGATAGCGGATGTTGGGTCGATCAAATCCGGCGACGAACCGGCGAGCGCCCACCAGGTTCAGGCGCGAGCAGATCTCTTCGCGGGTTCGTTCATCGGCGGTGGCTGTGAGAGCGATTCTGGGCACCTCGGCGAAGCGCTCGTGAAGGACGCCGAGTTTCAGATAGTCCGCCCGAAAATCATGACCCCATTGAGAAACACAGTGCGCTTCATCGATGGCGAACAGTGCGATAGACGTTTGCTCCAGGAGATCCAGAGTCCGATCCTGAATCAGTCGTTCCGGAGCCACATACAACAGATCCAACTGGCCGGCTGCCAGAGCCGATTCCACCTCATGCGCGGCAGCGGCAGTGAGCGTCGAGTTCAGATAGGCCGCTCGCACCCCGATCTGCAGCATGGCGTCGACCTGATCCTGCATGAGGGCAATCAACGGCGACACCACCACTCCGCATCCCGACCGGGCCAGGCTGGGAATCTGATAACACAACGACTTGCCTCCCCCTGTAGGCATCAGCACCAGGGCGTCGCCACCAGACATGAGGGTTTCAATGATGTCTTCCTGAGGGGGTCGAAAGGACTGGTAACCGAAGGTGGCGTTGAGAATTTCTCGAGGGTCAATCATCGCGGCGCAATATACCCGATGAACGGGTCTCGAACAGAGGGATATTCCCATCGACGCCTCCAGGTGATCGACCCGAACAATGCACACCGGATGCGAAAAGGGGGTGGTCGATTTCTCTGGCTGTTCGATCCCCGTTGCAGTCGCGGCTACTATTGGGGGTCCGGTAGCAGAATTTCCTGTAGCCGGACATTGGACTGGGAGGAGGGCGATCGACCCATGAAACGACGGCAGATCATCGCGGCTTCCGCTGCGGCAGCGATTGTTACGCCGCTGGCCGGGTTCGCAGTTGCAGCGTCGGCGAAGCCGCAGATTGGTGACGTGCTCACCCATGCCTTCGGTGATCGCGCGGGCAGTGCCATAGTGCCGATGGATGTCTTCGACGAACTGCTGTTTGCCTTTCCCATGGGGCCCGACGGTGTCATCCGCAGTACTTCGTTACACAATCAGGTCTCGGTGTTGCGCGTTGATGAAGCCGCGATGACAGACAAGACCCGACGTTACGCGGCCGGCCCCTACGTCGCCGTGTCGGCCGCCTGCACCCACACCGGTTGCGAAGTAAGCGGCTGGCGGCCGGATACCGGCGAGCTGGAGTGTCCCTGTCATGGATCGCGCTTCAACGTGCTCGATGCAGCCCGCGTCGTCAACGGCCCGGCAACCAGACCGCTGGCCTATCTGCCCATTGAGTTCGGCGACAACGTCTTTCGAGTGGTGGGTAAGTTTTCACGCCGGGTCGGTCCTGCGCCTGTTTACTAGCGCCGGCTAAGGAGAAATCATGAAACTACTGCTGGGTGTTCCGGGATTATTGGCAGTATTCGCGTACACATTCGCCCTGCCGACATTTGCCGCAGAGTATCTGCCGGTCACCGATGCCAGGCTCACAAGCCCCGAGCCGGAGAACTGGCTCATGTATCGAGGTACCTACGACTCACACGGATATAGCCCGCTGAAGCAGATCAACAGCCGCAACGTCAAACGTTTGAAGGCGCTCTGGACCTTCTCCACCGGCCTGCGTGAAGGCCACCAGGCACCACCCATCGTCAATGGTGGCTTCATGTTCATCACCACACCGCACAATCATGTGCTGGCACTGGATGCAGCCAGCGGCGATCTCCTCTGGCGCTATGTTCGTGAGCTGCCGGAAGATCAGGTACAGATGCACCCGACCAATCGCGGTGTTGGTCTTTACGGCAATCTGGTTTTCATGGCCACCGCCGACTGCTATGTCGTGGCGCTGGACGCCACCACGGGCGAAGTCGTGTGGGAGACACAGATCGAAGACTATGCTGCCGGGTACTACATGACCCTGGCGCCCCTCGTTGCCGAGGGTAAGGTCATGGTCGGCGTTTCCGGTGGCGAGTTCGGAATTCGCGGCTTTGTCGCCGCCCTGGATGCAACCACCGGCGAGCCGGCCTGGAAAACCTACACCATTCCGGCACCTGGTGAGCCGGGTAGCGAATCCTGGTCCGGTGACTCGTGGAAGACCGGCGGTGTGCCGGTGTGGATCACCGGTTCCTTTGATGCCGACAGCGGTTTGAGTTACTGGGGTACCGGCAACGGCGGGCCGTGGATGGGGGATACCCGCCAGGGCGACAATCTCTATGCGACGTCGGTGATTGCCCTTGACGTTGCCACGGGGGCTATCAAGGGCCATCACCAGTACCACTGGAATGACTCGTGGGACTGGGATGAGGTCTCGGCACCGCTGCTGATCGACTTCAAGCGTGATGGGCGGGCGGTGTCCGGTCTCGTCCACCCGGCGCGCAACGGTTATCTTTGGTTTCTCGAGCGTACGCCCAGCGGGATCGGTTTCGTCGATGCCCGCCCCTTTGTCAAACAGGATGTTTTCACCGCGCTCGACCCGATCAGCGGACGACCGACCTATGATGAGTCAAAAAAGCCGGGCACCGGCAAAGGCGCCACATTCTGCCCGTCCCACTGGGGTGGCAAGGACTGGCCACCGGCCGCGTTCAGCTCGCGTACCCGAATGCTCTACATACCCGCCAACGACAATGTCTGCGCCTACATGATCGGGGAAGAGATCGACTACCGTGCAGGTCGCGAGTTCATGGGCACCGACTGGCAGCAGTCGAAACTCGTCCTCGGCGCCGATGCCGGCGACTACATTGGTGAGCTCCAGGCCTGGAACGTCGACACCGGTGTGAAGGTGTGGAGCCAGACATTCGACAGTCAGAACTGGGGGCCGGTGCTGGTCACCGCCGGTGACGTGGTCTTTATGGGTGGCACCAATGACCGCTACTTTCGGGCCTTCCACGCCAGAACCGGCCGGCTTCTGTGGCAACAACGCACCAACTCCGGCGTAACCGGCGTGCCTACCTCCTTTGAGGTGAACGGCAAGCAGTACGTCGCGGTACTATCCGGTTGGGGGGTGGACGCAGAGCGGGAACAGGTCTCCCTTGCCGAGATCGGACGCAGCGGTCCGGCAGTGCCTCAGGGTGGCGTGTTATGGGTGTTCGGGCTGGACTAGCGAAAATCTTCGTCAAGGCAGGGCCAGCGCAACCAGTTCCATCGGTTCATCCTGTCGTCCGAGCGCCACTACCACGAATTGCCTGCCATTGAGCGCATAGGTCATGGGCGATCCGGTGGGTCGGCCGCCCAGTGGCACGGAGCGCAACAGTACGCCGGTCGTTTTGTCAAAGACGTTGAGCGTTGACAGTGATGAGTTCTTGTAGAACAGCAGTTCGCCGGAAATGATCGACGCCGAGTTACCCATGTTGCTCGAGTTCGAATCCCCGGCCACCTGCCAGAGGATCTCGCCCCGGTTCATATCGTAGGCAGTGATGGCAGAGCCCGGACCCGGATAAGGTGAACCGGTGCTGGGTCCAAAGAAAAGTTCCGGGAAGACGAAATAGAAGTTCGGTTCTCCGCCATATTCAAGTGCCACCAGGTGGGTCAACGGGCCGAATCCGTTCACGTACAGCACCTGTGTTGACGGGTCGTATGACGCTCCACCCCAGTTGGCGCCGCCTCCTTCCCCGGGGGTTACGATCAGTCCGTTGGTGGAGGGCGGCGTGTAGAGTGGCCCGACGTCGTAGCCCGCCGCAGAGAGGGGATCGATCAGGTCGCCGCGGACGCTGCCCTGGCGAACAAAGGCTGGTGGTCTGGTGGGGATGGGCTGGGTCGTTGCAGCAAGCTCACCCGGAACGGTGGAAGCCGGCATCGGCGTTTCGACGATAGGCCAGACAGGCAGGCCGGTTTCCCGATCAAGCACATAGACGAATCCCTGTTTGCTGACCTGAGCGAGTGCTTTGATGTTCTGGCCGTTGACCGTGATGTCCATCAGGTTGGGTGCGGCAGGCAGGTCGTAATCCCAGATGTCATGATGCACTGTCTGGTAGTGCCAGGTGCGTTCACCGCTCTCACAATTCAACGCAACGATGCTGTTGGCAAACAGATTGTCCCCGTGCCGTCGTCCACCGTAGTAGTTGTTGGTGGGACAGCTTACCGGCAGAAAGACCTGACCCAGTTCCTCGTCAACGCTCATCGGAGCCCAGACATTGGTGTTGCCGTTGTCGCGCCAGGTCTCGTTGGCCCAGGTGTCAGCACCGAATTCTCCTTCACGCGGCACCGTATGGAAACTCCAGAGCAGCGCGCCGGTGGTGAGATCGAAGCCCCTCACATCACCGGGGGGTGAAGGGGGTAGCACCTCGCCATCGTGAACGCTGGAGCCGAGGATGAAGACGTTCCTGCAGACCACGCCCGGGGAAGTGTTACCCACCTGAGTGACCACGCCGGCCAGATCCGGCACGTCCGGTTGATCGTGTGCATTGTTCAGAGTCCGGGTGCTGGCATTGAGGCGCGGAATGTCTTGCAACAGGTTTACGGTTCCATTTCCGAGCGATCCGAAATTTTCAATCGCTTCCCCGCTGACCGCATTCAATGCGATGAGGCGAGCGTCTCCGGTGGCCATGTAGATGATTTTCGTACCGTTGCGCTCCGAGTAGGACACGCCGCGATGCAGAAAACCGTTGTTGGGTGGCCGGCCGTAGTTATACGACTGAGGATCGAACACCCAGAGCGTTTCGCCGGTGGCGGCATCGATGGCCGCTACCTGGCTGAAAGATGTGCTGGTATACAGCACGCCGTCGACCATGAGTGGCGTTGCTTCGAAAACGGAGTTCTGAAAAGTGGCCAGATCGTTGTCCGGTGAACGCCAGCGCCAGATGACGTCCAGGTCGGACAGGTTGCTCTGGTTGATCTGATTCAGCGGCGAATACTTGCTGCTTGCGAGACTACCGGCGTAACTTGGCCACATGCCGGTCGCGGTGCCGTCTCTCAGAAGCGATCGTGTGGCGATCACGGTTACCGTGACCGCGTCTACCGGGCTGACGTCGATGCCGTCGCTGACCGTGAGATCGAT
>QIDL01000430.1 GCA_003228415.1 Gammaproteobacteria bacterium
AAGCGGAATTCTGCCGGAAAGCTGCAACCATTGGCGCCTGCTCATCGTGGACGAACACCATCACCGGGCGCAGCGGCAGGGTTACCGCCATCATGCCGGGCCGCAGGAGTAGTTGCGTGACGTATCCACCGGTCGGTGCCCGAACGACCGTGCGCTCCAGGTCGTAACGCGCCGCCTCGAGCTCAGCCTGCAGTCGCGCAACGTCCGGGTTCTCACCGTCGATGGACGCCTCGAATGCGAGCCGGGCTCGTTCCCCATCCGCCTCTGCGCCCTCCAGTGCCGCTTCGTCGGCGAGATACAGTTGGCGCCGGTTTTCCAGTTCAAGTTCACTGAAAGCACCACTTGCGAACCCCCTTTCGTAGCGCTGGAATACGCCCTGGCTACGATCGCGCTTGGCGGCGGTTTCCACGACTCGTGCACGCGCGGCAGCGACGGCAGCTTCGAGTTCCCTTACATTCTGCGAGCTGCCAGCCAAAAGCGCCTGTTTCTGCCGCACGACCACTTCATAAGGTTTGGGGTCGATGCGGAACAACACAGTGCCTTTTTCGACCAACTGGTTCGGTTCGACATCGACACTCGTGACAATACCCCCGACGGCCGGAACGATTGGCGTGGTGACAAAAAACTCGCGCGCCATGTGGGAGTAAGGATGGTTGTAGTTCATCAGCAGGATCAATGCGCCGACGAGAATGACGCCGCCAAGCGCGGCGGTCGGGACCGACCACTTGTTCAGCGGTATTTTGAATATCTTGAAGACCGCGACGCATATGGCCGTGTAGGTGAGGATGAGTAATAAGTCCATTCTTACTCTCCCTTGGTCGATTCGAGTTCAGCGAGACGAGCTTCAATTTCTCCAAGCCTCTGCCCCATAATGTCGTCCGAGCGACCCGACGTTGCCATGCCCCAGCCGCGGTCCTCGTGATAGAGCATCGCCCAGATCCATAAGAAGGGCCATATTGCATGCAGCGTGAACAGGCTCACCCAGCCCGCCACATGGAGCACGTCCTGGTGCGGATGGTTCCGCTTCACCGCGATCTCGTAAGGAATGTCGTGGATGGCGATGATCCCGTAGAAAAGAACCAGAACGACAAAGATCAGAATGACCAATGCGACGTAATCTAAAGCCATTTTCCCTCCCCTGTTGCAGCTTAGTTTACCATTGTGCGAAGCCGGTCATAACGGGTGGCGCGTAATGAGTATTCGTCTCTTGGATTTCAGGACTTGCGTATGCGTCAAATTGATTCATTGTCGACGCGGACAGTAGAATATGAAACCAATCCATGCACTACGTAAGATCGGTGTGTCGCTTCAATAATGATTCATAGGGCTGTCTCAATCGCGGTGTTGGCGTGTTGCCTCGCCAACCCCAGTGCTGCTGAGGAGGTCGAAGCGGGCGAGGCACTTGCGGTTGACTCCGATGAGGAACTCGAAGCGGGCGAGGCACTTGCGGTCGACCCCGATGAGGAACTCGAAGCGGGCGAGGCACTTGCGGTTGACCCCGATGAGGAACTCGAAGCGACCGAGGAGTGTGCGGTTGACTCCGATGAAGAACTCGAAGCGGACGAGGAGTGTGCGGTTGACTTCGATGAGGAACTCGATGAGGTGGAAATCGACGTCGAGGGAAGCATTGGCGATGCAGAAGAACGCCGCGGAATTGGCGTAAATGGAGACCTGAGAATCGGCTACGTATCTGTGGGTGACGATCTCCGGGATGTCACATTAGGCGAGACAGACGTTCTGCGAGCGCGCTGGCGCATAAGATCAACCCTGGGAATCACCGACAATCTTCGCGGAGTCATTCGTCTGGCCGGCGTTTGTTCGACCGAAAGTTGTGATCCTGACTTCGTCTTTCAGCCGGAGATACCAACCCCGACCAGCCTGAAAGACGGCCAAATTACGATTGATACCTTGTTTTTGCACTGGTTCCAAAGTGATCGATTCGATATCGCTGTTGGTCGCATGGAGACAAAGGCTGTCGCCCGGGGCGGTGTCTATTCGAAGTCTCTCGATCGAAACAACAGTAACAACCTGCGCATCAACTGGACCGATGGCATTCAAGGTACGTTCAAAGCAAGGAACGGATGGGAATCTCACATGATAGTGCAGTACAACTCGGAAGACGGTCCGGGTAGTGTGAGCCGGGTTCCGCTCGACTTCAGCAGCAGTAAATCGCGTGCCTCATATTTTTTCGGTCTCGAGAATCTGCAGTCGAAGCGAATGCTCATACAACGAGGATTCGACATCACTTACATGCCCTCGTCGCTGCTTGTCGATGGACAAGCTGCCGGACCGGTTGAAGATTACTGGGGACTCGTCGTGCGTGCAGCCAGTCGATGGCCGGTGCGTGCCGAGGGCTGGAGAATTCGACTGTCGAGCGAGGTAGGTTATGCGCCGAATACGCCGACAAAAACAGCGTCAGGCATCATCGGTACCGGCAAAGCGGATGGCCTCGCCTGGAACATCACTGCGAGTGTCATGGACTTCGTGCCAAACCACAGTATCGGCATCAATTTCGCGATGACCGAAGCGGGTTGGCTTTTATCACCGCAGTACAGTGACAACGAACGACTGATGGAGATTCGCTACATGTGGCGGCCGACAAACCGTCTGACATTGGACATTCGTGGGCGCTGGCGCGACGACCTGCGACGGCGAATTATAGACGTCCCTGGCCGGGACCGATTCGACTTCTACGCCAGAGTCACCTGGTCTTTTGCACTTATAGAATAATAGACGATCATCATCCAATATCTTCCTGCCGTCATGTCGCGATCGGAGGCGCTGACGTTGAACCAGCCGATATCGTGTGCTTTCCAATAATCACCTTCCGCCGTTCAAAGCAGGCAGTAGTCCGGTCATGCGCCTCCTGCCTCGCTGTGCCTGCTGCCAGCGCTTCCTGGCAGCCGTCAGACCACCGATCAGCATTGCGATATCCGATTTATCCCGATCCGGGGCGGGGCTGTGCGTCAGATCGAAGGCTGCCTCCTGCCCTCCGGCATCTCCATACTGCTGCATAAACCGGTCGAGTTGCGCCGGCCGGGAATCGTCATTAATTCGATCAAGCCACCGCATCGTATCCCGAAGTACCGCTTCCTGATCGCCCGACCGGGCAGACTGTGCGATACGCCGGAAGTACGCGGCTTCTGAGTCGCTTCTTGCCTTGTGCCAGGCAATCCAGCGATCCGCCGCGCGGCCTCCGAAGCGGAGCACAATCACAGCCGCAATTAACACGACGAGCAGTGCTGACCACAGGAGCCGCGTGTTCTGCTGTTGTGCCGATTGTTCAAACCCCATCGATTCCGCTGTGGCGCTGCCAGCAACTTGCAGCGACAACCCGGGCAGCTCGATACGTCTCAGCTCTTCGGCATCGACATCCCACCAGGTCAACACGACACCGGGAATGTCGGTTTCCCCGGGGCGTTCAAAAACGTAGGTCGCCGTCTCAACACGCGTGCCGATCAGATCTCCACGGGCAAACTTATCCTCCACCGTCGGCTCACCGGGATAAATGCCCAGGTTTTCGATCTTACTGTGCAGCAAGGGTGTAAAGGCCATGCCGGACACGTCCTCGGCACGAAATGTGATAGAGCGTTTGATTGCATCGCCAACCTTCGGACTGTCATTTTCCGGTTTCCATTCCTGATTGGCTGTGAGACTGGTTGTACTGATCAGACCGCGGATGCCTTCAGCACCGGGAGGCGTCCGTGCAACGAACTCGATGAGTGGCGTCGACAGTCGGTGAATCCGGCTATCTGCGCCTGCACCCCAGGTCTTGACCTCAACATCAACCGGCAACGGTGGAACAGTGATTTCTCCTTCACGTTGCGCGAACAGCACAAATTCATAGCGTTGTCCGGTGTAGTTATCACCGTCGATTGTTTCGCTAAGCCTTGTGCCCTGCGTCTCAAGCCGCAGCAGGTAGGCACCGCGCACCTCGGCATCAGCCACTTTTTTCAGCTGTGCCCAGCCATCTTTTGCGAGGACATCAACATGCAGCACTACTTTCTGGCCCACCCATGCTTCCTCAGGCGTCACCGAGCTGCGTAGAATGATGGCTTCGGCCGCGAGAACATGGACACTGGTCATGAACCAGATAGCGAACAGTATCAGGCAAACGCTTGCCTTGCTTTTCACTGAGTCACCTCTTGCGCGCTATCTTGAAGAGGCCTCATAGCATATTGATACGCGAATTTTGCCTGCAGGAAATCGGCCGGTTTTGTTTGCACATGCCGCAACCACACGGCGCGCTGCTCCGCGTCACTTATTTTTCCCCCACCCTCTATCTGCTCCTCTCCGGCTGACGGGGGTGATTTGCCTTTCGAGAACACGATTTCATCCGCTTCCAACATACCGCCGGTCATATCGCCGCCTTCCCTCTTGAGCATTGCTGCCCGCGCCAGCGCAATCTCGCGGTTAATCGTTGCATCTTCCCACTCGGGGCTTAGCTCGAGCGCCCGTGCATATCTTTCAGCGGCTCCTTCGTACTTGCCCTGCATGACCAGCGCATTGCCGTGATTAAACGCAGACTCCGCGGTGTCGTAGCCAGCGAAGACGCTCGCAGATTGTTCGAACTCGCCTTGTCTGAATAGCGCAATACCTTTCCACAGTGGATCGGCGAAATGCTCTGCAGCCTCCAAATACTTGCCTTGCTCATAAAAGCGATAACCCTGCTGATCGGGGGTCAACAGGGAGCGTGCGCCAGGTGCCAGTGAGTAGATGCCGGCTACAGGCACGGCGATGACGAGCACCGCAATCCAGGACCGCTTGGTCAAGATCCGCATGTTCATCTCACCAGCCATCCTCTCCGGGACCACATCAGAGCGAAGAGGGCGAGCAGCGGCAACAAGGCATAGCCGGCATCCTGCCATCGTGTCCCTTCGTTTGTCGCAGATACGGCAATGAGTCTGGATTGTGCGCGCCGGGCCACTCGTTCAACGTCCGTCTGGTCAACGGTCAGTTCGGCAACAGGAGCATTCAGCCTGGTTGCAGCACTTTGCAGCCCGTTATCAACCGGCGCACCCTGTGATTGCACCGACAGAAATTGCACCGGTAGTGCGATCTCAGCTGTCGACAGGGTCTGGACCTGTGACGGAGATACGTTGTCGGCAATAATCAGTGCCGACCCGGGTGCGCCACTCTTCGCCAGCACCTGCCCGGCCAGTTGCAGTGCCTGTGCGAGCGCATCGCCATCCACCGGCATCAGTTCCGGGGTCAGGTCTTCCACCATCGTACTGACGATACGGTCATCCCGTGTCAGTGGCATCACAAGGTGGGCGCTGCCACTGTATACAATGAGTCCGGTGGACGATCCCTTCCTGAGTTCCAGCAAATCCCGGAGCTTGTGTTTTGCCCGTTCGAGCCGCGACGGCTGAACATCGCTTGCCAGCATGGTGCCGCTGACTTTCAGGAGCACGACCAGCCCGGCCTCATCGTCGGCAAAGGGCGATGGTTCCATACGCCAGGCCGGTCCAGCCAATGCAACGGTCGAAATAATCCATATCACCAGCAATAGTTGCACTGGGCGCAGTCTGCGGCGCGTCGACTCACCGACAATCAGATGTTCAAGCAGGTGTGGATCCACAACCTGCCGCCACGAAGCGGTACGGTCCTGCTGCCGCCAGAGACCCCACCACACGGCCAACGCTGGTAATACCGCCAACAACCAGAAGGGACGCAGAAAGTGAAAATCATCCATGGCTGAGTTTCCTCGCTTCGCTGCGGCGTTTGATGAACAAACCACCGTGGAAGACCAGCCCGAACAACATGAATGTGGCAAGTGGCCAGTGGAAGAGATCGGTACGCGGTCGATAGGTCTCGGCTTCTACTTCCCTTGTATCGATCCTGTCCAACTCTATGTAGATTTCCTCCAGTTGATCGCGATCTGCGGCGTGAAAGTAGCGACCACCCGTTGTGGAGGCAACAATGGTCAGTGCTTCCTCATCCAGTTTTTCCTCACCCGTTGCACTCGGATCGCCGACACCAACAACGTGAATCACGATGTCATTGTCGCGCGCTATCCTGGCTGCCTGGGATGGCGGCACCTTGCTGCCGGTATCGTTGCCATCGGTCAGGGCGATCATTACACGGTGCTCGACTTCGCTGCGTTCAAACAAGGTAATGCCGAGCCCGATGGCATCACCAAACGCCGTGCGCGGCCCGGCCATGCGCACGGCCGTTTCCTCGAGCAACGCCCGACTGGCGTCCAGATCCTGGGTGAATGGCACCTGCACAAACGCTGCATTGCCGAACACGATCAGGCCGACGCGGTCACCTTCGCGACGCGTCAGAAAGTCATCGAGCACCTCTTTTACAGCGGTCAGACGGTCAACCGTCTCTCCCCGTGAATTGGTGAAATCCTGCGCTTCCATCGAACCCGAAAGATCGACAAGCAGCATCAGGTCGCGAGTCGGTACCACACGGCTGACCGGTGGCTCGAGAAACTGTGGCCGCGCCAGCGCGAGTACGATGAGTGCCCATAGTATCCAGAAAAGAATAAGCTCTGATGTTCTCGAGTCTGCGACGGCAGCACCATCCGCTGGCTGCTGTTGTAGCAGGGTCGCCATACGCTGGAACCACGGCACGCGGACGGCCTGACGGGACTCGCGATACGGCGGAATAATAATGCGCAGCACCGGTGGCAAAAGAATCAGCAGCAAAGCCCAAGGATGGGATAACGTAAACATCTCAGCGCGACGCGGCCGGAGTTCCGCTTTCAGGAACACGGTGGTGTTGGATCCAGATGCCGGCGAGTTCGATGAGCTCCAGATCTGACTCGGCGCCTGCGTCGGTGGTGACCAACTCGGAAAAATAGCTGCGGGGACAGGATTCATGCAGGAACACTGCCCAGTCATCTCCATATAAGGACGCGACCCGTTCGCGAGGAAACACGGCCAGGGCGACTCGCTTCATGATCACCGAAACATCGTGCGCCGTCCTGGCACCGCTCAGCAGCAGAAGGCCGGCTCTGCGATAAGCATTGTCTTTCCGGGTCGCATACAAGCGCCAGCCAACGAACAGCACTACAGCCACTACAATCCCCAGCGCAAGCCACACACCCGGCGCCGGTGGCCAGAACGGGGGTGGATCGGGAACGACGATATCCCGCAAGTTGTTCAGGCTGTATTGATCACTGTCCACTGATTATTTTGCCCGGCCCGGGACGCCAAGCAAGCGCCTCACCTGGTCGACGACATCGCCCTCGTTGCTTACCATCAACAGCGGTGCGGAAAGCCTGTTCAGGAAACGCGTTATGTATTCCTGTTCTTCACGGTAGTCCTCGGCAAGTTTCTCGCGCACTCGTTTATCCGCAAAATCGATCTCCATCTGCAGCGACCCGTCAGATACCGTCAGGTTCTGCTTCGCAGGCTGGAGACGTATGGGGTCATGAACCAGTAGCCCGAGCACATCATTGTGCTCGGCCATCCGGGCTGTAAGGCGTTCCGTCTGTTCATCCACGCCAAAGAAATCGCTGATCATGACGATCAACACATCGTGCGGTGCGAGCTGAAGGGCCTTCTCCAAGGCGCGGTTCAACATGCCGGGGTTCGGCTCAACCCGGGTGTCGGCGCGAAGCGCGTGGTTCATTTGCACGACGACCCCCAGAATCGACATGACGGTCTTCTGACTTCTTTGCGGCCGGATGTCAATCAGTTCGGCGTCGTTGAAAACCACCGCACCCACACGATCGCCCACGTCTACGGCGCGCCATGCACCCAGTGCAGCCAGTTCCGCCGTGGTCACCGACTTGAGCTTGTCACGCGTACCGAAAAACATATTGATTCGCTGATCAACGATCAGCAGAACGGCCCGGTCTTTCTCCTCGGTGTAAACGCGAACATGAGGACTGCGGGTTCTTGCGGTGACCTTCCAGTCCATGGTGCGAATATCGTCGCCGGGCAGGTATCGGCGTATTTCTTCGAAGTTAAGGCCCCGGCCGCGAAGTCTCGAAGCATACCGACCGGAAAGCACGCTGCTCACCGGCTGCTGCGGCAGAAATGAAAAATCGCGGGCCTTGAACTGAATACGAATCAGGTCATCCAGGTTGGCATATACACCGGGCGGTTTGTCAGCCCCGACCGTTTTCCTCCTGATCCTGGTCCAGTCCAACGTCCCATCTCTCAGGCGACAGCCACCAGTTTGACGACCTGCGAAATCACATCATCTGTTGTCAGGCCGTCCGCCTGCGCTTCATAACTGAGGACAATGCGGTGACGCAGGCAGTCGTTGATCACGGCACGGATGTCATCCGGTGTGACCTGATCCCGGCCGCGCAGCCAGGCATGTGCGCGAGAAGTCTTGTCCAGTGCAATCGAGCCTCGCGGGCTGACGCCCACCTGGATGTATCGGGCCAGATCCTCACTGAATTCTGCCGGCCTGCGCGTCGCGGCAACGAGCGCGACGATATAATCTTCCATGGGCTCCGGGATCTGAACAGCGGTGATCTCGGCGCGCGCATCGAATACCGCGCTTTGCGCGATGGGTTGATCGGCTTCCGGCGCTTTTTCATCAGCCACAGATTTCTGGCCGCTGTTCTCTTCTCCGCGCACCAACCGCATCACGTCCCGCTCCGCCTCATCATCGGGGTGCGAGATGAACACATGCATCAGAAACCGGTCCATCTGCGCTTCGGGCAATGGATAGGTACCTTCCTGCTCGATCGGGTTCTGCGTGGCCATCACCATGAAAAGTGGCGGCAGCTTGTGCGTTGTTTTGGCGACGGTTATCTGCCGCTCCTCCATGGCCTCCAGGAGGGCGGCCTGAACCTTGGCAGGAGCCCGGTTCACCTCATCCGCAAGGACGATATTGGCGAAAACAGGCCCCGGCTGAAAAACAAAGCGCTCTCTGGCGGTCTCTCCCAGGTACATCTCCGACCCGGTAATGTCGGCCGGCAGCAAATCGGGTGTGAACTGGATGCGGCTGAAATCCGTTTCCAGGTTCTTCGCCAGGCTTTTCACTGCCCTGGTCTTGGCCAGGCCGGGCAGACCTTCGAGCAACAGGTTGCCGTTGCAAAGAAGCGTGAGGAGCAAACGTTCGACCACCTGCTCCTGACCGATGATGGACCGACCCATCCGCTCTCTCAAATCGAGAATCGCATCATGTGCACTCATTTGACCTGCATCCCCTTACGTGACAATTCACCTATTTTACGAACACTTCCGAAAGCGGCGTACCAATGGCGCCGGAAGGCGGCTTCATATTGAGATAGGCCGCCAGGGTAGATGCGATATCATACGGCGTAACAGGACGATTCACCTTTGCGGCCGTCAAGCCGGCCCCGGCGAACATGACCGGCACAAAGGTGTCGTAGCGCCATGGCGAGCCGTGGGTCGACGCCACAGTCAATCCGTCGAATTCGTTGATGAATACGTTGGGCTCGAATACCAGGTAGATATCACCGGAACGTTTGGGGTGGAAGTTGCGCAGGATAGAGCGCACTAACACAGTGTCGGGCAGACTGGCCGTGCGCAGCGCTGTACTGGAAACCGCGTCGGCCACGCCCCTGAACTTCTTTATCTCCTCAGCGACGGCATTCTCCACAACTGACAGGTCCAGTCCTTTGTCGCTGATCAGGTCCCGGTTGAGATAGATGTAAGGATGAAAATAGGCTTCGATCAGTTCCTCGCCAATACCGAATTGTTTCTTCAGTGCCGCGATGGCCGGTGTTTTGTCCAGCACCTTGGTGTCGAAATAATGCGCCTTGTCGATACCCAGTTCGTGCAGATACCCCGGCGCTTCCGGTTGGCCGTGATCGGCAGACAGCACGATCAGGGTATTGGCCAGCCCGACTTTTTTATCGACGTAGGCAAACAGGTCCGCCAGCGTACGGTCAAGCCGGGCAAGATTGTCTTCACTTTCCAGGCTGGAGGCGCCAAACAGGTGACCGACGTAATCGTTGGATGAAAAGCTGATGGCGAGATAATCCGGCACCTCATCCTGGCCTAGCTGCTCCCTGTCCAGCAACGTCCTGGCGAAATCCAGGGTCAGTTCGTCACCGGCAGGACTCAGTGTCAGCTTTGTGGTGAAGTATTTATCATCTGCTTCGCCATAGGCGTGCGGGAAGACCCGGCCGAAACCTGCCAGGTCGGTTTCATAATCGCGGTCATCGGCGTCGCCGAATAAATACTTCGATGACGGGTGCATCAACTCCCATGACTTGCCCGAAAAGGCCGATGCCGGTTTGCGCGCATTCCATGCGTTCACCCAGTCGGGATATTGTTCGTA
>QIDL01000614.1 GCA_003228415.1 Gammaproteobacteria bacterium
GCTCGCCGACTTCTTCGGCCGCAGCGTCGTCTACTTCTGCATCCGACGGTGGAGCCTGCGTTTCGAGGACTCGGCCATCAACCGGAAATGCGACGATGTTGTCGTCTTCTGCCGCATCGACGGGTTCATCGATGTCTTCGAGAACGGGTTCAATACTGAGGTCAGCGCCAGTGAGCGTCCCCAGCGCTCGAACCATATCGTCCATCGATTCGAGTGTCTGCTCAGCAGAAAGCGCATCGAACAGGTTCAACAAACGCTCATGGCTCTGGCTCAGGATTGCGAAGGTAGCTTCGTCCAGACGATCATCGGCAACCCGCGCCAGCGCCTCAGCCATCGCGAGCGTCAACTCTGCTATCGGCTCGGCATCATTGGCCGCGGCAACGGTGCTTACCTCATTGAGCGCTTCGAGCAGCAGGTCGCCGAATACCAGATCCATGGCGCCTTCTTTCCAGCTCGTGAGGAACTCGCCCGCCTCCATGATCAACGACAGGCCGTCGAGCTTCATCAGCACCGTTCGGCTGGACCCGGTTGCATCTTCGAGTTTCGCAGTTGCGGCGACAATCAGATGGTCGGCTTCGGCAATCAATTGAAGATGGTCATCGGGTTCCGTACCCGAAGCCAACCGGTCGATGGTCTCTCTGAGTGCGCTGAAAGCACGCCGAAAATATACCGCTGCATCACCGCCTACCGACACATCGTTCACATCGCGCAGCACCGAAGCCAGTTCGTAGGTGGGTCGTGCCAGCTCTTCAACGGTCGTGAAACCGGCCATTCCAGCGCTTCCCGCCAGAGTATGCAGCGCACGAACGCTGACCTCGTTCAGATCGACCCCGTCACCGGCGATCGCCGCGGTCAGCGTTTCGAGATGCAACACCGCTTCTTCCAGGAATATCGGTAACGAATCATCCGCCTGGTCTTCGACTGGTGCTGCTTCTGGCGCCTTCCCGGGGGACTGCTCCACCGGCGATGGTTCCGCAGTGTCAGACAACGTGCCTCCGGATGACAGCACGTCGGCACGCTCCATGATCTGGCCCACCTGGGCCATGTCCGGTGGAGCCTGCACCTCAAAAGCGTCTTTCAATCCGGGAACAAGCAGCCGAGCTTCTTCCACCACACTGACAAAATGATCCGTCGCATCCACTGTGCCGTCGATCAATCGATTCAACATGTTCTCGATCGACCAGGCGACTTCACCGATCACGTTGGCACCAACGATGCGACCGCTGCCTTTCAAGGTGTGAAATCCCCGGCGAATTTCACCGAGCGCCTCCTCGTGGGATAGCTCTTCGCGCCAGGCTGGCAGCCATTCATCCACCGACTCCAGAACCTCGCCGACCTCTTCGACAAAGATCTCGACGATGTCTGCGTCGGATTCAAAACTATCTAGAAGCGACGGATCCGTCGGCACCGCTGGCACACTACTGACGGGCTCCTCGAACACAGGTTCGGTGGCCTCGAGCGCCGTATCGCTCTCGACTTCAATCTCATCAATGGGCTCTTCCACCGTGTCATCGAAGCTGGCGAATGAATTCGTGTCCAGATCGAACCCGGCATCAAATTCCAGCTCGAGTTTCGGTTCGTCTTCTTCCTCTGTATCGACGCCGAATGTCTGCTCAGGCTCCTCGGCCGCCGATCCTGTTGGTTCATCAGACACCTGCTGGAGGGTATCCGCGCTCGCTACCGGCAGGTCAACGGTCGCCGTATCCGCACCGACCACCACAGAGAAATCGACGCCAAGCGTACTCAAGCTTCGCTCCACCAGATCGAGTACATCCTCGACCCCGAAGCTCGACTCCTCCCCGACCCTTTCAAGGTAGTAGTCCACGCCGCTGATGGCATCTGCAAACTGATCCATCTCCTGCCACGAAGGCGCATCGCCGCGGATGAGCCGGTCAGCGATGTAACGTCCACAGCTCGACAGCAATCGCGATACTCTCACCAGCGGAATGATATCCAGCGCACCGCAGATACCCTCAATCCGGGCAGACGTTTCCGCGAGATGACGCGGATCCCATTCTGAAGAGATATAGTCGACGATATCCTGCTTGACCTGGTCCAGACCTTTCCGGGCTTCGACCGTGACCGCACGCTCCGCCTCGTCAACGATTTTTTCTACTTCATTCTTGCCGCCCTGACTGAAGCTCGCCAGGTTTTCGTCCACTTGAACCAGCGCGCTGGCGATACTCATCAATGCGGCCTGATCAAGCTCACCGCCGTCGCTGATCTGATTGAGCGCTTCGATCTGATCGGCGACGATCGTTTTTGAGCTTTCGAAGCCAAGCAGCGAAAGCGTACTGCCAATCTGTTTGAGCGGTGCGATCAGGCCAAGAAGTTCTTTGCCGGATTGTTTTTCTGCTCGAACGATCAGATCGAGCCGGTCTTTTACCAGCAGCAGCTCTTCGCGAAGTGCTGCCGCCGCACTGGCCAAGGCCTGGCGACCGGAAATGCTGACGCCTCCCTCAGGGGTACCGGTCTGCTCGAGCATGCCTCGCAATCGGTCGACGGTGTCGCTCTGGTGATCGAACGCGGTAGCCGCGTCGAGCAACTGTTCAACCAGCTCCGAAGACACCCCTACCTTCAGCGACTCGATGCCGTTCTGGCTGAGGGTACGAATCTCAGAATCCACTCTTCGCAGGAGTTTGACCACGCTGCCTTCGAGCGGGCCGGTATGTTTATCGAGACTGGAGACCAATTCGCCGAAGGCCTGCCACTGAAGTTCATGCGGCGTACCCTTGCACACACGTTGCAACCCTTGTGCAACCTTGCCGAGCATAACAACTGAACCTGCCAGATCCTCGCCCTTGAGAATCGACAACAGCACCTGTTGATAGGCGGCCCGAATTTTTCGAGCCTTTTCGACGCCGTTGATATCTGCGAATCGAGTCAGTGCACTTTCTGGTGCTTCGCCTGAAATCGCTGTGACGTCATTTTCTAGGACAATCGCTGCCTGACCGAGGTGGCCGCGGACTTCGTTAACGAGCAACACCACGTTTCGCAAGTTGTCCGGTGCGCCTCGTTGTATCTCATCGATGTGACCGGGGAGCTCCAGGATGCCCTGCATAAGCGTCTGGCTGGCGCCAGGCTCATCCTCTACCTGGTCCGCAAGCATTTTCTGGGCAAGCTGCTCCAGGTGATCGGCAAGCAACGTAACCCCGGAAAGTTCCAGCATAATCAGCGTGCCGTGAACCTGATGCAGGCCAGTCAGACAGGCACGCATACGCGTTTCGTCCCGGTCAGACTCAACAAACGCTTCGAGCGCCTCTCGTGCGCCGTTCAGAGTTTCGAGGAGTTCGCTCTTGATCCAGTCGAGCGCAAAATGTTCTCGGCTTTTAGCCATTACCTCGCCTTAGCTAGCGCGATCGGGAAGCTTGAAACCCTCCACCGACGAACGCATCTCGTTGGCCATGGTAGTGAGCTGACCAATAGACGTCGCAGTCTGTTCGGTCGTATCCACGGTCTGGGTGGTAATTTCTTGAATCACAGTCATGGTATTGGAGACATGACCTGCGGATACCGCCTGCTGGCGGGCCGCGTTGGAAATGTTCTGGATCAGTTCGGCCAGGCTGGTAGATACCCCTTCGATCTCCTCGAGCGCAACACCGGCATCCTGAGCGCGCTTGGCTCCGCTGACAACCTCAGCGGTGGTAGCCTCCATGGAGATAACAGCTTCGTTGGTATCGGTCTGAATCGTCTTCACCAGTGCTGCGATCTGTTTGGTAGCGGCGCTCGAGCGCTCAGCCAGACGCTGGACTTCGTCGGCAACTACCGCGAAACCTCGGCCCGCATCACCGGCCATGGAAGCCTGAATCGCCGCATTCAACGACAAAATGTTGGTTTGGTCAGCGATGTCGTTGATGAGCGATACGATGTCGCCAATTTCCTGGCTCGACTCTCCGAGTCGTTTGATCCGCTTCGAGGTTTCCTGAATCTGCCCTCGAATAGTATCCATTCCCTGAATGGTAGCCTGTACCACGTGAGAACCGTTGTTAGCGATATCCACTGCCCGTTCGGCAACTGCTGCGGATTCGGCAGCATTGGATGACACCTGGTCGATCGAGACCGCCATCTCGTTGATCGCCGTAGTGGCGGCGCCGATCTCCTTCGCCTGACTTTCAGCCGCCCGAGACAGGTTGCCTGCAGTAGTTTCGGTAGCGTTGGCCGCGCTTGCCACCTGCACTGACAGATTGTTGATGTTGAAAACCAGCCCGCGCATCTGGTCAATGGCAAAGTTGATGGAATCTGCGATTGCACCGGTGAAGTTTTCGGTGACCGAAGCATGGATACTGAGATCTCCTTCGGCCAGATCGGCGATCTCATCGAGCAGCTGCAGGATGGCTGCCTGGTTGCGTTCGTTCTGTGACGCCTGTTCAGCAAGCTGTTTCCGCGTATCTCGGATCATGACGAGACCGATCAACGCCACGAACAGGATACCGACAACTGCAAATTGCAATCCGTTGTTGTTCACCATGGCAGTCTCGTCGGTCAGGATGACGTATGCGAGCCCCGACAAAGCCCCCGCCAGTCCCAGTAACAAGGCCACCAACAAAGGGGAGAATTTTCCTGATTTCATTGTCCTTTCCTATCTCGTCCTATTCCTGCTATTCCTGCTATTCCTGCTACGGTCGAGTGTCTCGCTCGAGAGTCACTCGGTGTGATCAGAAACGTCTAAAAATCTTTCGTCCCGGAGGATCGACTTCAGGTGCATTTCAAAAAAAACCCGCCCGCCGTGTCGGAAAGCCCCGTTGATATACGGCTGCAACGACTCAATACCTTCCGCGGTGGTCTCTTCGAAGTTATCTTCCAGAAAATGTTGAATACCGAGCGATTGTTCAACCAGAAGACCGGCGGCGAGATCTTCGTCCTCGACAATCAGCACCCGCCACTGCGCCACAGGCAAGGTCGGCGTCATGGCCAGATATTCGTGCAGGTCGACAACGGGCATCAGTCGCCCACGCACGTTGGCGATGCCAAGGATCCAACTCTTTACTCCGGGTAGTGTGGTGATCTTCGGCACCTTCAGTATTTCATTGATCTCACCCATCGGAGAAACCAATCGTATCCCGCCAACCTGATAGCCCAGTCCCTGCCATTCTGGTTGCGCATTCTCTTTCAGAGGCAGTTGCGCCGCGTTTTGAAACGTTGCTGCTTGAATCTCATTCAGAATGGCGAGTGCTTCATTCTTGACCATGCTATTCGCTCAGCACGTCATTGACCGTATCGATGAGTGTCCGGTCATCTACGGGTTTAGTCAGATAACCGCGAGCACCCTGTCGCTCGCCCCACACACGGTCCGCGTCCTGACTTTTCGAGGAAACGATGATGACGGGAATATGTGACGTTGACTCACTGCGAGTGAGTTGACGGGTGGCTTGAAAGCCGTTGATGCCTGGCATGACCACATCCATCAGGATGATGTCCGGAAGTTCCTCCGATGCCAGGTCGATCCCGTCACTACCGCTGGCGGCGGTGAGTACCTGGTGCCCGTCACGCGCCAACGCATTGACGAATTGGTGCGTCTCCGTCGGGGAATCGTCAACTACCAGAATTCTTGCCATGGTGCGTTCGACCTCGCCGCTACTGGACCAGGGTGCGAATGGTTCCAAGCAACTCTTCCTTGGAAAAAGGCTTGGTGATGTACTGATCGCTTCCGACAATGCGGCCCTTCGCTCTATCGAACAAACCATCTTTGCTTGACAGCATCACGACCGGCGTTGTTTTAAATTCGGTGTTGTTCTTGATGAGGGCACAAGTCTGGTAGCCGTCGAGTCGCGGCATCATGATATCGACGAAGATGATCTCCGGTCTCGAATCCGCAATTTTCGCCAGCGCATCAAAACCGTCGGTCGCGGTGATCACTTCACAACCTTCTTTACTCAGAAGGTTTTCAGCACTTCGACGAATCGTTTTGCTGTCATCGATCACCAAGACCTTAACGCCCTGAAGTTCCTCTTCTTCCATTACCTGGTCCTTAACATCGGCAAATCGGCGCTCGAGCGGCGAGTTGCACTACCATCCATTGCTGTCGCTCACGCCTTTTAATCGCCCGTGAGCTCGGAGGCGTTGCCATGAAGACGCTCTGCTGAGAAAGCATCTTCAGTCCAAACTGTCCTGCGCATGGGTTGTATCATGATTCGCGAGATGTGTTCCATAAGCACCGGATAGGAAAGGGAATTCCGTCTCATTTTGGTTGCTGCACAGTGCCCATCCCGGTACTTTAACGGTAATCCGCCACTCACTCGTCATCGAGCCGCTCTACTGTGAAAAACCCGCCGAAAATCGCCTTCATCATGGATCCGTTAGCGAGTCTCTCCCTGAAGAAAGACAGCACGCTGGCAATGATACGAGCGGCTCAACGGCGAGATTGGCAAATCAGCTACCTTGGGATTCGGGATATGTTTCTCCATGAAGGCAGGGTCAAGGGTTTGCTGAAGCGATTGAGTCTGACACCCGGGTTCCTTTCTTCATGGGAGCAGCCAGTAAGCTCCGAGGCAATTGTCGAGAGCTGGTGCGAGCAAGGCGAGGAAGTACTCACTCCGCTCGGAGACCTCGATATCATAATGATGCGGAAGGATCCGCCTTTCAACCTTGAATACATCTACGCGACCTATTTTCTGGAACGTGCGGAGACTGAAGGCGCATTGGTGGTCAATCGGCCACGCTCGCTGAGAGACTGCAACGAAAAGGTCTTTGCGACCGAATTCACCTCGGTCTGCCCGCCGCTGGTGGTGAGTTCCAGAGAAGATGTGCTGCGCGATTTCCAGCGCGAACACAAAAATGTGGTTTTCAAACCGCTGGACGGCATGGGTGGCGCATCGGTGTTTCGGATCATGGAGGGAGATGCAAACCTCGGCGTGGTATTGGAAACCCTCACCGATTTCGGCCGCCAACAGATTATGGGGCAGGTTTATCTTCCGGAGATCGTCGATGGCGACAAACGTATTCTGATGATAGATGGCGAACCCCTGCCCTATGCGCTGGCCCGGGTACCGCTGGCCGGTGAGGCGCGGGGTAATCTGGCGGCCGGTGGTACCGGTGAGGGTCGACGGCTGACCGAGCGCGATCGAGCAATCGCCGAGACCGTCGGCCCGGAGCTGAATCGCCGCGGGTTGTTGTTTGCCGGTATCGATGTGATCGGCGACTACCTCACCGAAATCAACGTCACCTGCCCAACCTGTATTCGCGAACTGGATGCACAGTTTTCACTGGATATCGCCGGTATGCTCATGGATTGTATCGAAACGAAACTCGGCTAGGACAGAGCGCTCAAGCTCATCATGGCAACCATTACGCCCAGAGATCGACTCGGCTTCACCCTCTTTCTGGCTGCCTCTCTGCACGCTGCGTTGATTCTAGGGGTCGGTTTCAGCACCGGCGTCAACCTGGAGCAAAGCCCGACCATCGAGGTCACGCTGGCTCAATACAGCGATCTCGAAGAACCGGAAGACGCCGAGTTCGCTGCCCAGGCCAACCAGCTCGGCAGCGGCAGCGAAAGTGAACCGATGGAGATGACGACCACCCAGGAAGCCGACTTTCATGACAATGTGTTCGAAGAGGTCGCTACCGCCGCGCTACCGGCATTTGAAGCGGTCGTGCTGGAAAAACGTGAGCTGCTGACCTCCCTGACCAACCCGGAAGATGCGGTACCCAGCGAGCAGGAGACGCCGACCGAATCAATCAAATCACCTCTCGAGAGTCAGTCCTATGAGGAGCTGGCGCGGGAAATCGCCAGCCTTGAAGCTAGAATCGCCCAGGAACGACAGGCCTTGGCCCAGGCGCCACGAGTCAAGCGTCTCACCAGCGTGTCTACAAAGACGGCCGACGAAGCCGCCTATCTGAACATGTGGCGGCAAAAGGTCGAGCGGGTGGGTAACGCCAATTATCCATCCGGTGACATCTACGGCAATCTGAGAATGCTGGTGGTGATCAACTGGGATGGGCGGCTCAGAGACCTGCGTATCCTGGAGTCGTCCGGGTACAAGTCGCTCGACGACGCAGCGCTCAGGATAGTCCGCATCGCCGCACCCTTTCAGGATTTCCCGGTCGAGATGCGGAAGAAATATGATCAGCTGGAGATCATCCGAACCTGGAAGTTTTCCCGCTCCGGAGCCTCTCTTGGCAGCTGAGTTCAGCTTCAAAAACCAGTTTCTACTGGCGATGCCCGGTCTGACCGGCAGCTATTTTGGCGATACGCTCACCTACATTTGTGAACACAACGCCGAAGGGGCCATGGGCATCATGGTCAACCGGCCATCCCACATCTCTTTGATCGAGCTGCTGGCTCAACTCGGCATCGACAAAGGCCATACGCCGGTTGAGGTCCCGGTCATGGAGGGTGGACCGGTCGCATCGGACCAGGGATTTATTCTGCATAGCACCGAGATCAAATTCGAATCCTCTCTCGCGCTCAATGACGGCCTCAGCCTGAGTTCGGCACGGGAAGTGCTCGAGGCAATAGCAAACGATGAAGGGCCGGAGGATTACCTGGTCGCGCTCGGCTATGCCGGCTGGGGCAGGGGCCAACTGGAGGACGAGGTAGCCGACAACGCCTGGCTGACCTGCCCGGCCGATACCGGAGTCATCTTCAACACTCCGTTTACCGAACGGGTCAACAAGGCGGCCTCGATCCTGGGGATAGATTTTGCACTGATGTCAGGTCAGGCGGGACACGCGTGATGCAGCCATCAGGGCTCGGCTGACGCACCCATCAGAGATCGCCTGATGTCAAACATCAACGGCACCGTCCTGGCATTCGACTTCGGGTTGAAGCACATCGGCGTCGCCGTTGGCCAGACAATCACCCAGACCGCGAATCCTCTAACAACCCTGGAGGCTCGAAACGGTACGCCGCGCTGGGCAGACATCGAGCATCTATCCGCAGAATGGCGCCCCGTTTGTCTGCTTGTGGGATTGCCGCTCAACATGGATGACAGCGAGAGCGATATGTCCGGGCATGCTCGGAATTTTGCCCGCAAACTTCAGGCCAGGCTCGGACTGGCGGTGGAGATGGTGGACGAAAGATTGACCAGCCATGCGGCCAGGGACTCGGACCAGCCCCATGCAATGGCCGCAGCGCTGATCGCCGAAACCTGGCTCAGCGACAGAGTTAAGCATCGATAGTTGATCGCACCTGGTTCAGCGGCGAAAGCTGAAGGCGTCTACTTCGTCATCTTCCAGACTCAGTTTTTCGGTCGCATCCATAGGATCGCCGGAGTCGGAGCCGAGCTTGATCATCAGCCGCAGATCATTCGGTGAGTCGGCATGAGCCAATGCGATCTCGTAGGTGATCTCATTCTCGTTGTAGAGCTTGTATAGCGCCTGATCGAAGGTCTGCATGCCAAGCTCTACCGACTTGGCCATGAGTTCCTTCAAGAGATGCACTTCGCCCTTGCGAATGTGATCGGCCACCAGAGGGGTATTGATCAGCACCTCGATGGCGGCACGGCGACCCTGACCATCAATGGTCGGCACAAGCTGCTGGGCAACCAGGGCCTTCAGATTCAACGACAGGTCCATCCAGATCTGAGCGTGCCGGTCGCTGGGAAAAAAGTGAATGATCCGGTCCAGGGCCTGGTTGGCATTGTTGGCGTGGAGCGTACACAGGCACAGATGGCCGGTTTCGGCGAACGTAATCGCATGATCCATGGTTTCCCGGGTCCGGACCTCACCGATCATGATCACATCCGGCGCCTGTCGCAGGGTATTTTTCAGCGCCACTTCGAAGCTCTCGGTATCCACCCCGACCTCACGCTGCGTGACTATGCAGCCCTTGTGCTGGTGAATGAACTCGATGGGATCCTCGATGCTGATGATGTGGCCGGAGGAATTTTCGTTGCGGTGGCCAATCATCGCGGCCAGCGAAGTCGACTTGCCCGTGCCGGTGGCGCCGACGAAGATAATCAGTCCGCGGTTGGTCATCGCCAGCTCTTCGATCACTGTAGGCAGACCAAGGTCCGAGACGAGTGGAATGTTCACCTCGATTCGTCGAAGCACCATGCCGATGAGGTTCCGCTGCTGAAAAGCGCTTACCCGAAACCGGCCCAGGCCACGCGTGTTGATGGCAAAGTTACATTCGTGTTCTTTGAGGAATGCTTCCTGCTGGTCTTTGTTCATCACCCCGAGCACCACATCGCGGGACTGCTCCGGCGAAAGACGCGACTTGCCTGCAGAGAACAACTTGCGGCGGTGATGAACAGGTCGGATGCGCCTTTTTCCACGACCACTCTGAGAAGTTTGTCGAATTCCATGGGACCCTCTAAAAGTTTTCCGGAATCTTAGCCTTCTCGCGCGCGGTCTCGCGGGTGACCACTCGCTTAGCCACCATATCTTCCAGGCACTGGTCGAGAGTCTGCATGCCGCTGCCGCTGCCGGTCTGGATGGAGGAGTACATCTGCGCTACCTTGCCTTCGCGAATCAGGTTTCTAATCGCCGGGATGCCAATCATAATTTCATGTGCTGCCACTCGTCCGCCATTGGCTCTTTTCAACAGTGTTTGTGAGATCACCGCCTGCAGCGACTCCGACAACTGGGAGCGGACCATGGCTTTCTCTTCCGCCGGAAATACGTCGATTACCCGGT
>QIDL01000075.1 GCA_003228415.1 Gammaproteobacteria bacterium
AATATTTGACGATATCAAAATATTGAACACGCCTGCACAACTCCCCCTTCGTGAGCGCAAGAAGCGGCAGGCTCGCGGCAGGATATTGGTGGCAGCGCAGCAGCTCATCGAAGAGCGGGGCTTTGAGCACACCAGGATGCGGGAGATCGCCGCCTTCGCTGAGATCAGCTATCAGACCCTTTACAACTACTTCCCGACCAAAGCGCTCATTCTGCAGGCTATTCTGACCCACAGCATCGAGCATATCTCTCAGCAGATCGACGATGTGCTGCAATCCTATGAAGGCGGTCTGCTCGAGGCACTGGACACCATGAACGCGATTCGTTTCTCGGCGATTCGCAGCCAGGACAGGGCTCTGTGGCGGATCGTCACGACGAGATTCGTCAACCAGGCCAGCGAAACCCATCAGATCTATCAGACGATCGACAAACGGGCGCACGAAGCGCTCAAAGCGCTGTTGTTTCAAGCACGTGACAGCGGTGAGCTGACGGCGCAAGTCGACCTGATGCTGCTGGCCGAAACGATCTTCAGCCTCGGGCAGCACAGCCTTGCAAAATATCTACTCACACCGCACATGGAGTTCGAAGCGGCATTGAACAAGCTCGGCAGGCAGATGCGACTTCTGATCACACCCTATCTCAGACCCTAAGAGGATGCTGCGATGACATTGAAGTGGGGCATCCTTGCCACGGGTCGTATCGCCGATACCTTTGCCAGCGCTGCCACCGCCTCGAAACACAATGAGCTGGTCGCAGTCGCCGGTCGAGCACCCGGGCGGGCACAGGCGTTCGTCGAGCGCTATCCGGGCACGACGCCCCATGACGACTACCCGGCCCTGCTTCGCAATGCGGAGGTTCAGGCCGTGTACGTGGCCACCCCGCACCCGCAGCATGTCGAATGGACCATTCGCGCATTGCAGGCCGGCAAACACGTCCTCTGCGAAAAACCCATGGGTCTCAATCACCCGGAAGTCATGGCGATGATCGATGCGGCAGACCAGGCCGGGTGCTTCCTGATGGAAGCTTTCATGTATCGCTGCCACCCGCAGACCGCGCGCCTGATTGAACTGATCCGGGACGGCGCGATCGGCGAAGTAGGTCACATGATTGCCAGCTTCGGATTTCGCGCCAGGCCCGACCCTGATTCGCGCCTGTTCGCCGACGCCCTCGGTGGCGGAGCTATTCTGGATGTGGGTTGTTATCCCGTTTCCGCGGCGCGACTCATCATTGGTTCAGAACCAATCAGCGTCAGCGGCAACGCACGGCTGGGTGACACCGGCATCGATGAGTGGGCGGCGGCCGAACTCACATTCGACAACGGCGCCAGCGCTCAACTCGCGACCGGGATTCGCCTCGACCTGGACAACGCGATCAACGTCTACGGCACCGGCGGTAGGATTCGAGTGCCAAACCCCTGGCGCGGCAGCGATTCAGAGGGCAACTGGCAGTTCCTGCTCTCACGAACCGGAAAGGAGCCGGAACTCATTCAGGGACATGCGGCTCCCATCTATGAAATCGAGATCGATCACTTCGCCCTCAATCTCGCTGGTGGCGAGCGCCAATCCCCAGCGATGAGCTGGGATGACAGCCGCGGCAACGCTCAAACACTGGATGCCTGGCGCAACGCCATTGGCCTGAGCTACGAGCAGGAGCGGCCCGCAACACATCGCGGGCCAATTCTCGGCACCGTCAAAACCGGAACTCTTGTCAAGGCAGGAGCAATCGCTCACTTGCAGAAACCCGTTTCAAGGCTCGTCATGGGCTGCGACAACCAGCCGGACATGAGCCACGCCGCGGTAATGTGGGACAACTATTTCGAGCTCGGCGGTAACTGTTTCGATACGGCACACATCTACGGCGGCGGCACCATCGAGACTCTGTTAGGGCACTGGCACAGGCAGCGCGGTCTCAGGGAAGAGATCGTCATCGTCGGCAAAGGTGCCCACACACCCTGTAACCATCCACGGCACATCGCGCCCCAGCTCGATGAGAGCCTCGAGCGCCTCCAGACCAGCTATCTCGACGTCTACTTCCTGCATCGAGATAACCTCGATGTGCCGGTAGCGGAATTCGTCGACGCGCTGAACGAAGAAGTCCAGCGTGGCCGCATCCGGGCATTTGGCGGTTCGAACTGGACCCTGGAACGCATACGAGCAGCCAACGACTATGCCAGCGGCAGCGGCCAACAGGGGATGAGTGCTGTGTCCAACAATTTTTCTCTGGCCCATATGATAGAGCCTCTGTGGCCGGGCGTGCAGGCGGCCACCGAACCGGCTTTCCGGGACTACCTCACCGAGCAGGCCATGGCACTGATGCCCTGGTCATCCCAGGCAAGAGGATTTTTCACGCCCTGGGCAGAATCGGTCATGCAGGCAACGGGTCGGGAAAATCCTGTCATCACCAACGTTCAGCCGACCATGGCGGAGCTGTCCCGAACCTGGTTTTCCGATGCCAATTTCGAAAGGCGCGGGCGTGCTGCCGAGCTGGCAGAAAGTAAGGGTCTGGAATTGATCCAGATCGCACTTGCCTATGTGATCAACCAACCCTTTCCCTGTTTTCCGCTGATCGGGCCGCGCCAACTCAGTGAAACCCGTAGCTCGTTCGCGGCGCTGGACATAGAACTCAGCCATGCCGAGTGTCGCTGGTTGAACCTGGAAGACTGACCTGTCTGATGATCCAAGGGACCCTCTGAGCAAACGGGAGTTGTTCAGAGGGTCCCAGGCCTCACGATCTCGCTGTGAAAGGTCACTCAAGACTTCCTCGGCCCTCTACCCCGTGAGCGAAGCGAGACGACGTTGTCACCTTTGACTACATCCTGTTTCAGAGAGAAGGCGATTTCCCAGGTATAGGTGGTATCGCCATCTCGCAAGAAACCTCGACAGCCGCAGCCCGCCGCCACGGTGAAGAGGCTGAATGTGACGTAGACGGTTTCGGACTCATTCCAGAGCAGGCCCAGATTGGGCGGGCTGTCCAGTTTGGCAGTGCCGTGAAACAGTTCCGCACCCGCATGAATTCGCATCGAGTAGGTACCTACGTCGTTGCTGGCAATTCGGACCCCGACCTTGAGTTCGGTATCGTCCTGAAACTGGAGAATCGCATTGACGATCAGCCCCTGTTCATCCTGCTCGACACGGGCATCACATTCCACGGTCTTTCCCAGACTGAATCCTTCGATCAGCACGCTGCCGCGGCCGAGCCAGTGGCCCGGTTGCAGAATCTTCACGGACTTCCCCTTTCGATGTGGACCGCGCTCGCGATGGCTTGCGCGCAGCGAGGATCCTTGTTGCGGGCGTTGTTGACGTGCGTTGAGACCGGAACGGCATCGATCTCCACGGGCAGATTCGAACTGATCAGCCCATCCAGATCGGCATTTTCCGGATCCATCCACTGTCGAGCTTGTTCCATGGACAGCATCAGCGGTTGTCGATTGTGCACGAATTCCATCCCGGGTGCGGCTGGCACTGTGAGAATCGCAAAACTCTCGAGCACTTCCTCCGAACCGACCTCTGGATCAGACGGGCGCCAGCGATCCCATAAGCCGGCCAGCAACAGGCCGTGCTGTTGCTGCGGGCGGATGTAGTACGGCAACTTCTGACCTTGATGCCGCGTCCATTCGTAAAAACCACTCACCGGCACCACACAACGACGTTTCCTGAATGGTTCCCGAAATGCAGGCGATTTGTGAGCGGTCTCGGATTTGGCATTGAACATACTGTATTTCGTGGACGGTCCCTTGGACCAGTAGGGGGTGAGCCACCAGCGCATGGGCACCAGTTCCGGCTGACCATCTTCGCCCGAGCGCAGCACCACAATGCTTTCGGTGGGTGCAGCGTTGTAGTTGTCCGGACCCGGGTGTGGCAAGCCGACCAGTTCCATCAGCAGTACTGTCAGAGGATCAGAAGTGACGTTGAAACGCCCGCACATGAACGCTAGCTCTTGTCGACTTTCAGCAGTTGGGCCACTTCGGCCATTTCCGCCGTGTTCAAGCGCCAGCCTTCGGCGGCTTCCACATTGGCCCGAACCTGCTCCGCCGTTGTCGCACCGGCGATGACGCTTGCGATCATCGGCTGACTCAGCAACCAACAGAACGCCAGACTCAGCAGATCCCGCCCATGCTCGGCCGCAAAACCACTCAATCGATCGATAGTGGCGAAATTTTTGTCCGTCATGGCACGTTCGGCGAGACGTGCCACCAATGCCAGCCGGGACCCTTCCGGCGCCGCCTGACCCGCCAGGTATTTGCCCGTCAGCATACCGCTCGCCAGGGGGAAGTAGGGCAACATACCGACAGAAAAATGTTCACAAGCCGGCAGCACCTCATGCCGGACATCTCGTTCCAGCAGACTGTAGTGATTCTGCGCGGTAATGAAGGGTACATGACCGTCCGACTTCGCTCGCCAGTGGGCGTCGGCGATCTGCCAGCCGGAAAAATTGGAGTGTCCGATATAGCGAACCTTGCCGGCGTGAACCAGATCGCTCAAGGCACCGAGCGTCTCGTCGATTGGCGTGCTCGGATCTGGTACATGCATCTGATAGAGATCGATATAGTCGGTACCCAGCCGTTCGAGACTCGCCTCCACCGCACGCATGATGTAGTGGCGGGAACCGCCTTTGTCCTGCAACCCGGGACCGGTGGGCATGGCGAATTTGGTGGCAATCACCGCGTCGTGGCGTCGGCCTTGCAGCGCTTTCCCCAGCAGAACTTCCGAACGCCGCTCACCATAAACATCCGCGGTATCGAACAGATTTATCCCGGCATCCAGAGCAGCACTTACCACCTCACGGGTACCGGCCTCATCGACCCGGCCACCAAAATTATTACAACCAAGGCCGACCGCCGAGACGTGGAGCCCGCTGTTTCCAAGATTACGCTGTTCCATGACCATCCCCTTCGTTTACATGCTTGCCTGACCGCCAACCGATGGTATCCAGATTCTGCGCGGCAAAGGTAGCCGGGCTTTCTTCCAATGAGGTCGCCATGGTGAGCACGCTGTTGGGCAGGAAGCCCATCGCCTCTTCGAAAAAACCGAACACGCCGTCCAGCTCGCCGCTGGATGCTCGATCGATCGGTGTCACATGTGCCATCGGCTCACCCCCCCACTACAACCAGGTCTCCTATCCAGGAACAATCTTAATCGTTTGCCTTTCCCCGGTCATTGGTTGAGCATCCGCCGGATCTGACGGAGTCGCCTGTGAAACCACCCATCGCCGCTCGCATCGGCTACACCCGGACTGTCCACGGAATCACTCTGGAAGACCCCTATCACTGGCTGAAAGATCCAGGCTACCCCGAGGTTTCCGACCAGCGGGTGCTGGATTACCTGAAAGCGGAAAATGACTATTTCGACCAGCAGATGGCCCCGTATGCCGGCCTGGTGACCTCGCTTTTCGAGGAGATCAAGGCTCGCCAGCCCGATGAAGAGGAGTCGGTCCCCTATAAGCAGGGTCACTACCGGTATCGATGGCGCTTCGAGAAAGATGCTCAATACCGGATCTGGTTACGCGCACCGGTGAATCAGCCTGAAGACTGGCAGGTGATGCTGGATGAGCCGGCACTCGCGCGGGAATACCAATACTTCAGCCTCGGTGGGCTGTCGGTGAGCCCGAATGGCCGCTATCTGGCCTGGAGCGCAGATACCAGCGGCAGCGAGCGCTACAGGCTCTCCATCACCGACCTCGAACGTGGCATCGCCATCGACGAACCCATCCTGCAGACATTGGATGCGCCGGTGTGGGCCGCGGACTCGGAACACCTGTTTTACCTCAGGGTCAACGACAACTGGAGACCCCATCAGGTGCGGCTGCATCGTCTGGGCGAACCGCTGGCCAACGACGTGGTCGTCTTCGAGGAGGCCGACGAATCTTTTTTTGTCGGCCTGGATGAAACTCAATCCGAGGCCTTCATTCAGATCACCAGCGCTGACCATGTCACCTCCGAGGTACATCTGCTGCCTGCCAACCAACCCCGCGCCGCGCCCAGACTGGTCTGCCCTCGACGTCAGGGCCACGAGTACCAGCTGGATCACCGGGAGGGGTTTTTCTACATTCGCAGCAACGACGAGCACAAAAACTTCCGGCTCGCTGTTGCGCCGGACTCCACCCCTGAGCCTGAGAACTGGCAGACCCTGATCGAAGGATCAGATTCCCACTATCTGACCGGTCACCTGTGCTTCAAAAACCATGTCATCGTCAGCGAACGCATCGACGGGCTCGATCAGATCTGCGTCATGCTGAGACCAGGAACTGCGGATGCGCACACCCACTACATCGATTTCCCGGAAGACGCCTATAGCGTCGACTTCGGCACCAACCCGGAATACGACCAGCCCACGCTTCGGCTTGCGTACGAGTCCATGGTGACACCGCTGACGATCTACGACTATGACCTCGGATCGCGCCAGCTCGAGACCCGGAAAGTACAGCAGATTCCATCCGGCTACGATAGGGATGAGTACATCACCGAACGTCTCATGATACCGGCCCGGGATGGAGTTCTGGTCCCTGTCAGTCTGGTGTGTCGCAAGGATCTGTCGAGAAACACCGAAACACCCCTGCATCTGTACGGGTATGGGGCCTACGGCATGAGCCTGTCTCCCGGTTTTTCACGCAGCAGGTTGTCACTGCTCAACCGCGGGTTCATCTATGCCATCGCCCACATCCGTGGCGGCGACGAGCTGGGCTACCACTGGTACGAAGAAGGTAAACTCGACAAGCGCACCAACACCTTCAATGACTTCGTCGATGTGGCGCGCTTTCTTGTCGACACCAAATACACCGGGCCCGGACGACTCACCATCTCTGGTGGCAGCGCCGGCGGGGAACTGATGGGTGCGGTGATTAATCAGGCGCCGGAACTGTTCGCTGCAGCGGCTGCCCACGTGCCGTTTGTGGATGTGCTGAACACCATGCTCGACGGCGATCTGCCTCTGACCCCGATCGAGTGGCCGGAATGGGGCAATCCGATCGAAGACAAGGCGGCATTCGACCTCATTCGCTCATACTCTCCCTACGACCAACTCGTTACCGGGAATTATCCGCCGATGCTGATCACGGCCGGTTTGAACGACCCGCGCGTTACTTACTGGGAACCGGCTAAATACGTGGCCAAACTCCGCCACCTCCGAACCGATGACAACTGGCTGCTTCTGAAGACCAACATGGGAGCAGGCCATTCCGGTCAGTCAGGCCGCTACGATGCCTTGCGGGAAGTGGCCGAAGAGTACGCCTTTCTGTTCGCCTCGCTCGGTCTGGTGTCTTCGTTCAACGATTAGTCAAGAACCGTGGCAGTCATCGAGGGATCCTCTAAGCAACTCCCGTTTGCTCAGAGGGTTCCTAGCTGACACTGGTGAGGTGGTTCGTGCGGCGCGCCTTCATCTCGTTGGCTTGTTCCATGCGCTTCTTGATGATGTTCTGCACCACAGAGACAGTGGTCCAGTCATGGAGCATCTGTCGTTCGCAGCTATCACACTCGGCCTGACGCGCTTCCGCGACCAGAGCGAGCAGATCGCTATACGGCATTCGCGAGATGTGGTTGCAGTGCGAGCATTCCAGTCCTACTGCGGGGTCGAGACCGACGTAATCCATAACGCTTCTGAACTCCTGTTCTTAGAATTCCCTTTCAAGAACATCCATTCTATGCAAGGCGCTGTGGGTGCGTAGCCCGACGTGCTCAAACTGTGATGTGGTGCACGCGTCAAATCGGCGCCTCGTCTCTTAGTGCGTCTCGAAACCGGGGTGCGGCGATCTCGATGAGCGCTTCGGCCCGCTCCGGCACGGACCGGCCGTAGAGTCTGGCCACACCATATTCCGTGACCACCATGTCCACATCGGTGCGCAGCGCCGTTACCATCTCTACTCGGGGGACTATTCTGGAGACGCTGCCGGTGCGAGCCGTCGCATTCATGGCGATAATGGATCGACCACCCGGGGAGACTCGCGCGGCGCGCATGAAGTCTACCGAACCGCCGGTACCAGAGAGTTGCCGACCTCCAGCGTATTCCGCGTTCACCTGCCCGAACAGATCCACCTCGACGGCAGAATTGATGGAAACGAACTGAGGTAGTCGGCCGATCACGCGCACCTCGTGAGTGTAATTGGCGCCCCGGAACTGCACCTCGGGCGTCTCGGCAAGCCAATCCAGCAGCGCGGCGCTGCCGAGGGCCATTCCGGTGATATGAATGCCGCGGTCGACGGGCTTATTGGCGCCGCTGACGTTGCCTGCCCGAATCAAGCGCATGCCGCCGTCATCAATCAGGCCACCGTGAAGGCCAAGATCGTTGCGCTCATCGAGCTGCGCCAGAATGGCTGCGGGAATAGAGCCGATACCTGTCTGGATACAGTCTCCATCGCCAATGAGATCCGCCACCAGAGCGCCGATGGCCGTGGCCGCATCATCGATCACGGGTGCGGGCATCTCATAAAGCGGCCGATCAGATTCCAATACCCAGGCGAGCCTTTCCTGCTCGAGCAGCGGGCAGCCCAGCGGGGCATGAAAACCACTGTTCACCTCTGCGATAACGATGCTCGCCGAAGACAGCGCGGCATCGACGAAATCGAGGTTCGGACCGATCCGAAGCTGGCCGTTGCGATCGTAGGCGGCTTGAATCAACGCCACATCGACATTTCCCGCCAAATAATCGAACACCGCACGCATCTGCATCGGAATGAAATCGAGGCGGCCTGCTGCTGCGTTTTTCAATACCTGCGACATGAAGAAGGTCTGTTGTCGCGCCGTAGCCGAAAGGCTGGTGAAGTCCGTGTTGTTGTATCCAGCCAAAGGAAACTGAAGGAAGGTGAGGTTATCGGGGAGCGCAGCATCCTGAAGCGCAGCCAGCAGTGCCGTCGGCTCATTCGAACTCCCGGCCACCCAGATGCGCTGGCCCGGTTTCAACAGTTCCTTGAATCCGCTCATGCCTTTATTTTCTGCAACCCGATCTGTCAGTAGTCTTTGCCGAGGCTCGCCACAAGCACGGGGTTATGTGCGAGCATGAAGGTTCGATCATACACACCGCTCCACACCAATGAGCTTCATCTCCCAGTTTCACCCGACCATTCAGGAATGGTTCCAGAAACGGTTCGACAGCGCCACTGCGGTGCAGTCGGAAAGCTGGCCATTGATCGCTCAGGGGAAACACATGCTCATCACCGCGCCTACCGGCAGCGGTAAGACTCTTACCGCCTTCCTCTGGTCGCTCAATCAATACGCTACCGGCGCCTGGCAATGCGGTCACACTCGAGTTCTGTATATCTCACCGCTCAAGGCGCTCAACAACGATATCCGTGAAAATCTGTTGGATCCCTTGTCACAGCTTCGAGAGACCCACGACTTTCCCGACGTCAGCGTGCAGACCCGATCCGGCGATACGGCCGCCAGCGAGCGCCAGCGCATGCTCAGAAAACCGCCCGACATCCTCATCACCACCCCGGAGAGCCTGTCTCTACTGCTCACCACTCGCAACGGAATGAATGCGCTGACCGAAGTGCGCACGGTCATTCTCGATGAGGTGCACGCCATCATAGACAACCGGCGCGGTGTTCAGCTCATGACTTCGCTGGAGCGATTGGTAGAACTGTCCGGGGAATTCCAGCGTCTGGCTCTTTCCGCAACCGTCCAGCCATTGGCCGCGATTGCCAGCTATGTTGGCGGCTATGACGCATCGGGTACACCGCGGCCGCTGTCGGTGGTAAACGCAGCGGGCGACAAGGCACTCGAATTCCGCGTTCGATTTCCCGAAGCGGTCCGACAAGCCGCAGCAAACGGCATGAAGATCTGGGATCCGCTTGCCGATTCGTTCAGAGACATCGTGGATCAGAACACCTCCACTCTGTTTTTCACCAACTCCCGGCGTCTCGCGGAAAAAATCACTCTCAAAATCAACGAAGACCTGCCAGGACCCATCGCTTACGCTCATCATGGCTCCCTCGCCCGGGACATCCGCACCACGGTGGAAAAACGCCTCAGAGCGGGAGAGCTCAAGGCCATCGTCGCAACCAGCTCGCTGGAGATGGGCATCGACATCGGCCATCTGGACGAAGTGGTGATGGTGCAGTCACCACCCTCCGTCGCATCGACGTTGCAGCGCATGGGGAGAGCGGGTCATCAGGTGGGCGAGACCAGTAGAGGTACCC
>QIDL01000363.1 GCA_003228415.1 Gammaproteobacteria bacterium
GGCAGAAGCAGCGCGCGACTCTCGCCCGCGGATTGATCCGGGACGCCACGGTGCTGGTGCTGGATGATTGTTTTTCCAGTGTCGACACAGAGACCGAGGAACACATCCTTTCCGAACTCTCCCGCCTGCGCAGCAAGCAGACGACGTTGCTGGTCTCTCATCGTGTCTCCACGGCCAGGCACTCGGATCGAATCGTCATCATGGATGAAGGTCGCATCGTCGAAGAGGGTACCCACGAAGACCTCATCGCCCGGGGTGGCTACTATGCGGAGCTCGAGCGGATACAGCGGGAAGGTGCCGATGAGTCGGACTATGACTTCCTCGGGGCCAACTCCTGATGGCGACCAATCCGACAAGCTCTCCGCTGCGGCGCGACTACTCGATGTTCGATGCCGAGCTTTCCGGCGCGGTGTTGAATTTCTCGCTGCTGCGGCGCCTGCTGGGTTGGATGAAACCCTACCGGGTTACCCTCGGCATCAGCGCCTTGCTGATCCTCGCCGCCTCGACACTGCAGGTATTGCTGCCCATCATCATCTCGCTGGTGGTGATCGACCACATCATCCGCGGTGAGACCGAAACGCTGACCCCCGATCTCGGCATGGTGGATGCCACCGAGTGGATCTCTACCACGTTTGCCGTGCATCCGTTGCTGGCCGCCTGCATTCTATACTCGCTGATCTATGTCGTTTTTGCGTTTGCTGGACATGCCCACCGTATGACCCTCATCGGCTCGGTGATCAAAGGGCTCAGAGATCTGCGACAGGATCTGTTTCGGCACCTGGAGACGCGCCCCTCGTCTTTTTATGACCGGGTCGCTGTCGGCCGGGTCATGACCCGGGTCACCAACGACATCGAAGCCCTTTACGAACTGTTGCGCGGGATCGGCTCGCTGATCGGCGAGTTCGTGCCCTTTTTTGTCGCGCTCACCATCATGCTGGCGATCGATGTGGAACTCACGCTCATTCTGCTGCTGGTGCTGCCTGTCATGGGAAGCGTTACCCACTTCTTTCGTCGCGCAACACGGCAACTGTTCCGACTGGTTCGACTCAGCATATCGGCGCTGAATCAGAACATGCACGAAAATCTATCCGGTCTGCAGGTGGTACAGCTCTCCGATCGACAACAATTCAATCTCGAGCGCTATACCAGCATCAACGAAGACAATCGCGGCTACGAGTTGAAGAGCGCCCGGCTGGAAACACTCTATGGCGCGTTTACCGACAGCATGGCGCACATCGCGCTCGGTACCATTCTCTGGTACGGCGGCGGCGAGGTGATACAGAATCAGATGTCTCTGGGCGGTGTCATCCTGTTCACACGCTTCATCGATATGCTTTTTCACCCGATCGTGGTACTCGGCGAACAGACCAACATCCTGTTTCGCGCCATGGCATCCGGCGAACGAATCTTCCAGGCCCTCGACTGGGACGAAATCATCCACGAGCCTGCCAGGCCTGCCAGACTCCCCGACCGCATCAGAGGCGAAATCAATTTCAATCATCTGAATTTCGGCTACGACGAAGACATCCAGATTCTCCACGATGTGACTTTCACCATCGAAGCGGGGGAGAAGCTCGCCATCGTCGGGCCCACCGGCTCCGGTAAGAGTACGATGATTCGCCTGTTGGGTCGCTTCTATGATTTTGACGACGGCCAGATTTTTCTCGACGGTGTTGATCTCAATCAGATTCACTCTCGCGATCTACGGCGGCGGATCGGAGTGGTACTGCAGGACTTCCACATCTTCTCAGGGACCATTTACGACAACATTGCGCTCGGTGACCCACAAATCACCCGGACGATGGCGCAACAGGCTGCAGAACGGGTGAACGCACACGGCTTCATCAGCGTCTTGCCAGCCGGTTACGACACCGAGCTTTCAGAGCGAGGTCAGAACCTTTCACAGGGTCAGCGTCAGCTGCTGGCCTTCGCTCGCGTGCTGGCGGCAGACCCGGAAATCCTGGTGCTCGATGAGGCCACCGCCAGCATCGATACGGAAACCGAGCTGCTGATTCAGGATGCACTGCGCAAGCTCACCGAAGGACGGACCTCCATCATCATCGCCCACCGCCTGCAAACCGTTCAGGAGGCCGATCGGGTACTGGTATTGCAGGACGGAAACGTTGCTGAGCTGGGCACTCACGACGAACTGCTCGCACACCGTGGTCTCTACTACACCCTGCACTCACTGCAGTTCCAACAGCAGGCCGAAGAGCCAGACTGAGGATCGGTCATCACTCGCGAGTTTATGCGCTAAACTGTACCCATGAGTCGAAGTGGTGAGAAATTCCAGACCGATGCAGGTTTCAGTGCCATCAAAGATGGGCTGAAAACCCAGGCCAACCCCTCGCCTTCCGGCCGCAAGCCGCCATGGCTGCGGGTCAGAATTCCAGCGGGCAGAGGTTATGAGTCGGTAAGTAAAGCGGTAGCCCGCTATCGTCTGGCCACCGTCTGTGAGGAATCTCACTGCCCCAACATCGGCGAGTGCTGGAACGCGGGTACCGCCACCATCATGCTGATGGGCTCGGTGTGCACCCGGGCCTGCCGGTTCTGCTCGGTCGATACCGGCAATCCCAATGGTTGGCTGGACGCTGATGAGCCGGAAAACGCCGCACAAAGTGTCGCCTTGATGGGGCTCAAGTACGTGGTAATCACATCTGTCGACCGGGATGACCTGACCGATGGCGGCGCCGCACACTACGCTGCCAGCATTCGCGCCATCAAACGACTGAACCCGCAGACGGCTGTTGAAGCTCTGACCCCGGATTTTTCCGGTTCTGAATCGGCAATCCGGCAGGTAGCGACAGCCGGACTCGACGTATTCGCTCAGAATCTGGAAACCGTAAAACGCTTGACCAGCACGGTGCGGGATCCAAGAGCCGGCTACCAACAGACGCTGAGCGTGTTGCAACTCGGCAAGCAGGTGGCGACCGGAGTGTTGACCAAATCAAGTCTCATGCTGGGTCTCGGTGAAACCGAGAGCGAACTCGAACAAGCCATGGACGACCTCAGAGCGCACAGCGTGGATGTCCTCACTCTGGGTCAGTACCTGCGACCTACTCTCAACCACCTGCCCGTAGCACGCTGGGTGCATCCTGAGGAATTCGAGAAGTATCGGGAATGGGGGCTGGCGAAAGGATTTATGGAAGTGGCTTCCGGGCCTCTGGTTCGCTCGAGCTATCGGGCGGATCGAATTCTCAATGGCAACAATCTCGGTTTGATTCCCGTTCGTTCGATCTGACTCCCGACCGCCTATCGCCAGGCCGGCGACTACAGACTCTCGCTGGACCGGGCTTCCAACGGCCCTGCAGCATCATCTGATGTTGATTTCATGCCACCGGAGATAAACGTCTTCAGGCCAGAAACTCTGAAAATAGGCGATGGTCGTTCGCGCTTCGTCTGAACTGAGCTCACCGGAAAAACCCGGCATGACACCTCCAAAACGTGCTCCGCCCATGGCGATGGTCTGTTCCAGAACAGATAGCGAATGATGCCACCCATGAGCCGACCCGTTCAGCGGCGGCGGCGGGTAGTTACCGTTGGCGTCGGTTTTCCGCCATTCGGCAGTGCCTTCGGCCGACTGGCCATGGCAGCTTGCGCAATGACTGAGGAAAAGCGTTTTTCCCTGCGCAACTTCATCTACGCTATACCAGCGCTCCACCACAGGATTGGCGACCGTGCTCGTCGCGCCGAACAGCATCGCCCCGAGAAGACACAGGATGTTGAGTGTTGATCGGTGTAAGGGCTTCATGGTGCTCGTCATCCTGTGCTCGGACGACTGGGCTGACATCCTTGTCCGGTGATGCGCATGATGCAACGTGCACAACCTCACCGCAAGACGTCTGCACCCGGACACAGGCAACCGCGCCACAACGCCGAAGCGCCGGTCGAGGAGCATTTTTGTAATTGCGCTTACGGCTATCGCATTGGCAGCGCGCCTTTCAACACGCTGCCACACCACACATTTACCCGAATCTAACGATGGCCTCTACGACGTGAGTGGCTGCGGCGATTCGAATGATCGCGGCCACGCAGAAGCGAGTCTATTCCGGCGTACCCGCCATGCCGACGAGCCTGTCGGCGATGCGGCGCAACATAGCGATCAGAGTCGAAACGGCTGTATTCATGGCCTCGACGAATCTGATTCCCGTGTCCGCGGTACGCATAGCTCTGGTGGACGGGAACACTGGAAACATGGTTTTCCCAATAGCTGTAATTTCTCGGATTGGCCTCTGCAGCCAGCGACAAAGTCACCAGGAATCCCAACGCAATCAGCGCTATCGGTCTTTTTAACGTATGTGATCGCTTGTTCATAATTGCCTCCATTAACTTCGATTAGGCAGGATGCACTTTATGGGGGAATCCCTGAATGTGGACTGAACGGGATAGCGCCTGGTTAACGTGGGTCGTAAGCGCCAGGACCGGGGTGGTCGAAATATTTCCAGACGATACGTGGTGACCCGTTCTTTCATCTGCGCCATCATAGGCCTTTCAACACAGAGCAAGCGGTATTCATGAGCTTGATCACCGAACCGAACGGCAACGCCATAAATATACGGCTGATTCAGACGGACCAGCTCGAAGAGTGGCTGCAGGGCCTCGGCGACAAATCAAGAGCCTGGCTGGCCAAACAGCAGTTTCGAGCCAAATCCGGGGAAGTTGGCTGGATCCCTGATGAATCCGGCATCCCCGCCGAGGTAGCGGTGGGCTGGGACGGTCAGAATGATCTGGCGACGTTGGGAGGATTACCTTTGACGCTGGCCGAGGGTGTCTATCAACTGACGGAGCCGGCCAGCGAGTTGCAGCTGCTGGGCTGGGGACTCGGCGCGTACCAATTCGATCGATACAAAGAAGGAAAGCGCCAGCCGGCCGAACTGCGGGTACCGGAAGAGCATGACGCCGAACATCTTGCCAACACGGTGGCGGCAATCAGCCTGGCCCGCGATCTGATCAACCTGCCGGCAGATGAACTCACTCCCAGCCGGCTCGCCGAAGAAGCCGTGCAGCTCGCCGATGCTCATGGCGCAAGCGCAGAGGTCATCGAAGGGGACGAGCTCCTGGCCCGAAATTTCTCGGCCATTCATGCGGTCGGCAGAGCGGCGGCAGATGCACCCAGGCTGATAGATATCAGGTGGGGCGATCCGGGTCACCCCCGGGTTACCCTGGTGGGCAAGGGTGTGTGCTTCGACAGCGGCGGCCTCGATATCAAACCGGCCAACGCCATGCGAACCATGAAAAAGGACATGGGCGGTGCCGCCAACGTTCTGGGACTGGCTCAGCTCATCATGACGGCAAATTTACCCCTCCGCCTTCGGGTACTGGTGCCGTCGGTAGAGAATGCCATCAGCAGCGACGCGTATCGGCCAGGGGACATTATCCAGACCTACAAAGGCATCACCGTGGAAGTCGACAACACCGATGCGGAAGGCCGGCTGGTGCTGTGCGATGCGCTGACGCTCGCGGCGGAGGAAAGTCCTGACCTGATACTCGACTACTCCACGCTCACCGGTTCCGCCCGCTCGGCGGTCGGGGCCGAGATCGCGGCCATGTTCAGTAACGACGATCCGCTCGCCAGCGGTTTGATAGAAGCCGGCAACGAGCTCGATGATCCGATCTGGCGTATGCCTTTGTATCAACCTTACGAGTACCTGCTCAAGAGCAATGTGGCTGATACCGTGAACTCGGCCAGTTCGCCATATGGCGGTGCAATCACCGCCGCTCTGTTTCTACAGAAATTCGTCGGCGACACACCCTGGGCTCACTTCGACATCATGGCCTACAACACCAGATCACGACCGGGTCGTCCCGAAGGGGGCGAGGCCATGGGCGTGCGGGCAGCATATCAGTATCTGCGGAACCGCTATGGAAGCTGAAACGTTCAAATCGCTGGAGTCTGCTTCGCTCGGCGATACTCTGCGGTTGACCGAGGCGCTGGACGGCCTCAAATACAACGCTGACGGGCTGATCCCCGTCATCGCTCAGGATGCTGGCTCCGGCGAGGTACTGATGCTGGCCTGGATGAACCGTGGTGCCATCGAGCGAACCCTCGAAGAAGGCTATGCCTGCTACTGGTCCCGGAGTCGTGCCAGCTACTGGAGAAAGGGCGAGTCTTCCGGACACCTCCAGAAGCTGACCGCGATGCGCTTCGACTGCGACGGCGACGCGATCCTGGTCAAGGTCGACCAAAGCGGTCCCGCCTGCCATACCAATCGACCAAACTGCTTCTATCTGGAGGTAGATGGCGATCAAGTCCGGGTGATCTCGAAGCCACGCTGACTTATACTCCGCCGCCAATTTCGCCACCGAACCGACCATGGACATCTACTTCCTGAATACCCGCAGCGGGAACAAGGAAAAATTCAATCCCCTGGATAGTTCTCGGGTCACCATGTACGTATGCGGACCGACGGTCTACGACTACGTGCACATTGGCAATGGCCGGCCGGCGGTGGTATTCGACATCCTCTACCGACTGCTCAGCGCCGTGTATCCCCGAGTCGATTACGTTCGCAACGTCACCGACATCGAGGACAAAATCAACAAGGCGGCGATCGAAAGGGGTGAGTCCATCGAGGTGCTGGCAGATCGATTCACCAGGGCTTACCAGCAGGATGTGGAAGCGCTCGGCACGCTGATTCCCCATGTGGAGCCCAGAGCAACCCACCACATCAGCGAAATCACCGCGATGATCGAGCGGCTGATGGATCGGGGTCACGCCTATGAAGCAGAAGGCCATGTACTTTTTCATGTTCCTTCCGACCCTGACTACGGCAGCCTCTCGCATCGCAGCCTGGAAGACATGATGGATGGTGCTCGCGTAGAGGTCGCACCCTATAAACGAGACCCCAAGGACTTCGTGCTCTGGAAGCCATCAACGGGTGCAACGCCCGGTTGGGACAGCCCATGGGGGCGAGGCCGACCGGGGTGGCACATCGAATGTTCTGCAATGATCGAGAAGCACCTCGGCCGTGTCATCGATATCCATGGTGGAGGCTCCGACCTCACCTTTCCCCACCATGAAAACGAGGCAGCGCAAAGCCGCTGCGCACACGACGGCAACGAATTCGTGCGCTACTGGCTGCACAACGGCATGTTGACCCTGGGTCAGGAGAAGATGTCCAAGTCGCTGGGCAATATCGTTACCATCCGTGAGCTTCGCGAACGCCACAGCGGTGAGGTATTGCGTTATGCGCTGTTGGCTGCCCAATACCGATCGCAGCTCGCCTGGTCGGAAGATCTGTTGAAACAGCACAAAGCAGGCCTCGATCGCCTCTATGGAGCGCTCTCGGATTCAGACAACGAAACTTCCTCGGCATACGCGGACCAATCAATCGAGCAGTACCCGGCCTCGGTGACGATGGCACTCAGCGACGATCTCAACACCCCGGAAGCCCTGGCCGCCCTGCACCAGATTGCTGGTGACATTCATCGTTCGGAAGACGCCAGAGAGCGTAAAGCGCTGCGTGCGCAATTACTGGCAGGCGGCTGGCTGCTGGGGATTCTGTCAAAATCACCAACGGAGTACTTTCAGGGCGATAGTCGGATCGACGCAGCAACCATCGAAGCGCACATCGAGGCACGCAACGAAGCACGCAAAAACAAGGACTACGCCGGGGCCGATGGGATACGGAATGAATTGCTCAGCCTCGGTATCGAACTCGAAGACACACGGGAGGGAACGCGCTGGAAAGTGGTGCAGGTGCAGAGCGACGATTGAGCGAAATCGCCATTGTCGGCGCTGGCGTCGGCGGCATGACCCTCGCCATCGCCTGCAAACAAGCCGGTCTCGATGTACGGATCTATGAATCCGCGCGGACCTGTCAGCAGAGCGATTCGGTGTTGGAGCTCACACCCAACGGCAGTCGAATTCTCCACGCGCTCGGATTGCGGTCGAACCTCGCCGAAGTCTCCAGGCAACCACCATTCGCGACCACTCATAACGCCGCGACCGGCTTCCTCCTGGCCCAGCGGCCGCTGGGTGCATTTTCCGAGGCCAGGTACGGTGCACCCTGCTACCTCATCGAAGCGAGGTGGCTGATTACCCTGCTCTCGGATGCCTGCGAGCAACTGGGGATTGCTATCGAGTTCAACACCCACGTGGATCAGATAGATACCGCTTCGGCAACTCTAACTGTGGCAGGCGGCCACCTTCAACAACATCGAGCGACGGTGATCGCAACCGGAGCAGGCTCGAACCTTTCGAATTGCCTGGAACAACGCCACTGGGACCAGGACGCCGATTACATGGTAATCCGCGCTCGCAGCAGTACGGCGACCACCACCAGACGCCCTCACAACAATATCAATACCTGGGTGTTTCCGGGTGGTTGCTGTACCGAACTTCCTCTCGAGGATCAAAGGGTGGAATTGCTGGCCGTGATACACGGATCGCGTTCGGCGGCTCCTGCGGAAGACGAGTTGGCCGCCCGCCTGGACCGCTGCCACCCCAATCTCAAACGGATCGTCGAGGGAATCACGCAAGCCGAATACATGGAAACCCTCACCACCCAGATCGCCGAATACTGGTATGCAGGGCGCTGCGCTCTGCTTGGTGATGTCTGCCATGCCGGTGCGCCCCATGCCACCTACGGGACCGCCGCCGCCATGGAAGATGCGTGGGTGCTATCCAGAATGATGGAACGCTGGGAGGAGGAACCCCATCAAGGATTTGCCGACTACCAGCGCTACCGCAAGCCCCGGGCACAGCGCTTGAAAAAGGCGGCGTTGGCACACATCGATGAGCTGACGCTGTCTGACCGGGGTGCTGTCTGGCGCCGCAACATCCTTTGGTCGATGACCAGTCGATTTCTGCCGGAAATCGCCATGCAGAAGCTCGATTGGCTCCATGGCTACGACTGTATCAAGGGATTCGCGTAACATGGTCCGAACGAATTCGTGTTACTGCAGAAGTCGGCTATTGGACCCAAAACTCTTCTTGAGGAAATCCATCTGATCACCCAGGATCCGGCCGCTGTTGGTCAGCGCCAGGTACTCGGCGAAGTTAGGCACATATGGCAGCGCAAGAAGCTCCAGACGGCACTGTTCGAGGAGTCGATTACCTTTGTGATGATTGCAACGCTTACAGGCAGCCACCACATTGAACCAGACGTCTTTGCCACCCCTGGAGGTCGGCAGGACATGATCCCTGGTAAGATCGCCGTCGTGGAAGGTTCCGCCACAATAGAGACAGACGTTGAGATCTCGACGAAACAACGCTTCATTGGTGAGCGGCGGGATGCCACGGGTTGGCGAAACGACTTTGCCATCGCACGCCACTATGGCATGTATATCTACCTGGGACTGACAACAATCAATTCGAGAATGGCCACCACGAATGCGCAGCACCGTATCTCCAAGTGTCCACACGACGATCTCGCGCGCGTAGAGACACACGGCTTCCTGCCAGCTGATCCAATCGATCGGCTGCCCTGCAATATTCAATCGCAGGATCCGTGGTACTCGATCATATTCCGCGACGGTAGCGACCATACATCACCTCGTGAAGGCGCCGGTATAATGAACAATCGACACTCAGGATTCAACGTCGCACGTCATGTTTTATAAACGTACAAGATGGGCGAATCACCGGCTCTATTTGCTGATTCTGGTTTCCTCGCTGGTCTCCGGATGTTCAGGCTCGAAACTCGCCAACACCCAGGTTCAGTCAGCTAAAATACCCTGGTTCTGCGAAATGAACGAGGCCGGTGACGACTGGGATTGCGTTCAGGACGAAGCCCGGGTTCGATCACCCAATCCAGCACGGCTCCCGGGTGGTGCCACCGGACCGGCCGCCGCAACCACCACCACCTTCGTAACGGCAACGACGCCAGATTCCGGTTCTCAGTCGCGGTCCGCATCCCCCCCAACGCCCGAGCCGGAGCCAGAGTCAGATTCCGAAGCGGAAACAGAAGAAGTTTCTGAGATGGCATCTGAGGTGGTATCCGAGATG
>QIDL01000005.1 GCA_003228415.1 Gammaproteobacteria bacterium
GCCTCATGATGGAGATTCGTTCGCCGCGCTTGATGTTCAAAGTTACATCGTTCAATGCCGGCTGATGGGCATTCTTGTAGGTGAAGGAGAGGTTGCGGATTCCGATATTCCCTTTGATCCGGGCCGGCGCATGCTCTGCCGGTGCGTCCGTGATTTCCGGATTGAGACTCAGTACTTCGAACAACCGGTCGCTGGCGACGGCAGCCCGTTGAAACAGGCTGATGATGAAACCGGCAACCCGGAACGGTTGCACGACCATGTTCACATACATGAAGAAGGCGATGAACTCTCCGGCGGTGAGCTCGCCTCGAGTCACCAGATAACCCCCGTAACCGAGGATTGTCACCGAACAGATGGTCGCAAGCGACGGCATCCAGGCGGTCATCAGGGAGTTGATGCGGGCCTGCTGATGGAAGGCATTCGAATAAGCCTGATTGGTTCTGGAAAAGCGCTCGATCTCGTTGTCTTCCTGGACCATGGCCTGAATGGTGCGGATTCCGGAGAGATTTTCCTGCACGTGAGCGGCAAGATCGGACATGCGATCCTGGACATCTTTAGAGGCGACGCCCATCTGGTGTGCCGAGAACCGTGCATAGAGAAAGACGAATGGCAGTGGCGGTATCAGTAACAGAGTCAATGACGGTGACAGGTAGAGCATGAAGCCGAAGCCGATGAGGGTCGCGTAGACCAGAATGACCAGCAGGATACTGCCCATGGCGATAAGACGCTGGATCAGGCTGATGTCGGCGACCGCACGAGTCATCATGTCACCGATGGTGTAGCGGTTGAAGAAGTTGCTGCCCTGATACTGCAGCGCGCCGTAGAGCGCCTGGCGAAGATCGAATGCCACACCGATACCGGAACTTCGAACCAGATAGCGAGCGAACGTGACTATCGAAAAGCGACCCAGAACAGCGAGGAAGATTGCGCCGACGGGCAGTAACAGATCGGTTCGGCCTTCGGCGATCCGGTCGATTCCGATTGCCAGCGACATCGGCACGGTCGCCTCGAACAAGCGGGCCAGGCCGAACGCGGAGATGCCCAGGGACAAGCGTCCTCCATAGGGTTTGACGAATTTCTTGAGGCGAAACAGCGACTTCAGCATTCCGCCTCTACGCGTCCCTGTTCGCAGGATTCAGAAAGCTGCATTATTGGGTACCCGGGGAAACGGGATCGCATCCCGGATGTTCTCCATTCCGGTCACGTACAGTACCAGGCGCTCGAGCCCCAGACCGAACCCCGCGTGAGGCACGGTGCCATAACGGCGTAGATCCCGATACCAGTCGAGCTCGTCGGCCAGCCCCTGCTCTGCCATGCGCCGGTTGAGAACGTCCAGTCGTTCTTCGCGCTGGCTGCCGCCAACGATCTCTCCCACGCCAGGCACCAGCACGTCCATGGCCGCAGCCGTCTTACCATCGTCGTTCAGGCGCATGTAAAATGCCTTGATCTCCTTCGGATAGTCGATCACCACCATAGGGCCTTGAACGTATTGTTCGGTGAGAAAGCGTTCGTGTTCCGACTGCAGATCATGTCCCCAGGAAACCGGGTACTCGAAGCTCTGTCCGGATTTCTCCAGAATGTCGATGGCTTCCGTGTAGGTGAGCCGTTCAAAGGGCTTGTTGATGACCGTCTGCAACCGGTCTATCACACCGCTGTCGATGCGGTCGGCGAAGAACTGCATGTCTGCGCTGCAGCTTTCCAGTACATCGTGGAACACCGACTTGAGCAGCTGTTCCGCCAGGGTTGCGTTGTCAGAAATGTCGGCAAAGGCAATCTCCGGTTCTATCATCCAGAACTCGGCCAGGTGCCGTGAGGTGTTGGAATTCTCCGCCCGGAAAGTAGGGCCGAAGGTATAGACGTTTTTTAGGGCCAGACAGTAGCTCTCCACATTCAGCTGTCCGGAAACCGTGAGGAAGGTCTCGGTACCGAAGAAATCCTGGCTGAAATCCGCGTCGCGGTTTACCACATCCAGCGTGGAAACCCGGAACAACTCACCCGCGCCTTCGCAATCGCTGGCGGTAATGATTGGCGTGTTGACCCATTGAAAGTCCCGACTCTGCAGAAATCCGTGCACGGCCATGGCGATGGCATTCCTGACTCTGGAGATGGCGCCGAAGGTATTGGTCCTCGGCCTGAGATGGGCGACGCTGCGAAGATATTCGAAGGAGTGTTGTTTCTTGGCGATCGGATAGGACTCCGGGTCGTCCACCCAGCCGAGTACCTCCACTGTGCTTGCCTGGATTTCACGATCCTGTCCTTTGCCGCTGGACTCTTTGAGCCTGCCGGAGATGCGCACCGAACAGCCGGTGGAAAGCTCGAGAACTTCGCTGGTGTAGTTGTCCAGATCCCCGTCGGCGACAGCCTGCACGGCGTCCAGCGAAGAGCCGTCATTGATGTGAATAAATGAGAAGCCGCCTTTCGAGGTTCTTCGGGAGCGCACCCAGCCTTCGACGGTGACCTCGCTATCGACCGGGGCCCGGTGGTTGAGGATGTCTTGAACGGAAGTGGTCATCGACTGAAGAGCTCCGCAGAATCATGACTGGGCAATTCTGGAATGATAATGGAATTCGCTGCCGCTTGGATAATTTGCGCGGATAGGGGGTCATAATGAGGAATGCGGATAAGCTTTCTCATAGCAGGCATAGCGCTGGTAGCCGGCATCATCGTGTCGCTGAACTACTTCTTCGGCCAGGAGGAACCTCAGGTGTCCGAGACGCTTGAAAAGCCGCTTGTCGCTGTTCTGGAGCCAGTCCCGAAGTCCTCCTCTGAGACGCTCATCGGCGCCACGCCTCCATCGCCCGAACCCGAGACGCCGGCGTTGATTCTACCGACTCTGGATGAGAGCGACGGATTTGTCCGTGCCGCGCTCACGGACTCTGAGCTTCCACCAGCGTGGATCGGACAGGAGGATCTACTCAGAAGGCTGGCTGTAGTGGTAGAAAACGCGTCCCGGGGTGAGTACCCCCGTAGCCAGCTCGGATTTCTGGCGCCTGAAGGTAAATTCAAAACCCGTGATGAGGGCGATGCTCTATACGTAGATCCGTTGAGCTATCAGCGATACGACCGTTATCTGGACATTCTGGAATCGGTGCCAACAGAGTTGCTGGCCGGGCTGCTGAGCGATGTAGACCCGCTGCTCGATGAGGCCGTTGGCGAACTCGGCGGTAGCGCATCGCCTTTGCCAAAACTGCTGAAGGCCATCGACCAGATTCTCGCGGTGCCTGTGATTCGAGAGGATATCGAACTCATACAGCCAAAGGTCCTTTACGAATATGCGGACCCCGCTCTGGAAGGTCTGAGCGCCGTACAAAAACAGGCGCTGAGAATCGGACCGGATAATCTCACCCGGTTGAAAAGTTACCTGATCGACCTTCGTACCGGTCTGTTACGACGCTGATTCAGCTCAAATCGATTTTGCGGATGTCTTTCAGATCCACCGAAGATTTAAACGGACTGCGCTGTTCGGTGTAGTCAATGTCGCTCTCGACATATTGTCGTTCGTCGTCGAGATATCTACTGACCGCGTGGCGGAAATCCGGATCATGGATCCAGTGAGCTGAGTAGGTTGGCTCGGGAAGATATCCTCTTGCTACTTTGTGGCTGCCCTGGGCTCCGGCTTCGACTTTCTTCAAGCCGCGCTCGATCGCGAAATCTATCGCCTGGTAGTAGCAGGTCTCGAAGTGCAGGAAGGGGTGATGCTCTGTACAGCCCCAGTTGCGGCCGAATAGCGTTTCACCTCCGATGAAGTTCAGTGCCCCGGCGATGTAACGGCCATCGCGTTTACACAGAATGAGCAGGACGTGTTCCGCCAACGTCTCCTGGATCAAGCTGAAAAATTTTCGGGTCAGATAAGGTGAGCCCCACTTGCGAGAGCCGGTATCCATGTAGAAGTGGTAGAAGGCGTCCCAATGTTCTTTCCTCAGAGCCGAGCCGGTGAGCCGCTCGATCTCGATACCCGACGAGATTGCTTCACGGCGCTCGCGCTTGAGATTCTTACGTTTCTTCGAAGAGAGATCGGCCAGGAAATCGTCGAAGCTTTCGTAACCTGGGTTGTGCCAGTGGAACTGCTGGTCCATGCGCTGCAGATAACCCAGTTCTCCTGCCAGCCGCCATTGAGACTCCGGCATGAAGGTCATGTGCAGCGAGGAAACCTCAATTTGCCGGCTCACCTGAATGCAGGCGCCGAGCAGGGACCGTTCTGTTTCGGTGCCGGGATTGGCCGCCAGCAGGCGGCGCCCGGTTGCCGGGGTAAAGGGCACACTTGCCTGCAGCTTCGGATAGTATTCCTTACCCGCCCGGTGCCAGGCATCTGCCCAGGAATAGTCGAAAACATACTCACCCTGGGAGTGCCCTTTTACATACATGGGTACGACCCCGAGGAGTTCACTACCCTCTTCGAGGGCCAGATGGAACGGTTGCCAGCCAGTACGTGCCGTGGCGCTGTCACTGTGCTCGAGGGCGTGTAGAAACTCGTGGCTCAGGAACGGATCGAACGGCACACACCCGCCCGGGTTTGCGCAGCGGTTCCATGCTTCAACTGAAATTTCGCCGATGCCGTGCAGGATCCTTGCAGTTCGGTCAACCAAAAAAGTGTCCTCCAAGCGTAGTTTGTACCATAGCGCGTTTTGATCGTCCCCCATAAAGGGTGGTAAGTTCCGGGCCATGGGGATTGTGCTGAGACGAAGACGGATGCCAGGTGAGTAACGGGTCCGCTGATCCTGCGGCAGCCCGCAAGACAGACGCGGCAGAGAAGACAGTGCTGCTTCAATCGCTGAAGATCGACCGATCGGATCCTGCGCCGACGGATGGCGGACGACCATTGAAGTGGTTCGTGCTGCTGGCCGTGGTGGTTGGCCTGGTTTTCGTCGGCTGGTTTGCACCGCTTTCGCCGTTCAGGTCGACACAGCCAGGAGCGATATCTGTCGGTACCAGCGTGGCCCAGGCAGCAGAGGGTGTGGATTCCCGGACCAGTGTGCTCGATGCCACCGGATACGTGGTGGCTCGACGGCAGGCCACGGTCAGTTCCAAGACCACGGGTAAGGTATTAGAGGTGCTGATCGAAGAAGGCGATCGGGTTGAGAAAGGGCAGATTCTGGCGGTACTGGACGACAGTATTCCCAGGGCGCAAATGGAATTGTCGGACTCGCGCCTGCAGGCGGCTCGCGCGGGGCTCGAAGAATTGAAGGTGCTGATCAGGCAGGCTCAACTCGATCTGAAACGGACCGAGGGGCTTACCAGAAGGAAGCTGGCCAGTCAGGCGGACCTCGATCGGGATGGTCTCGACGTCGAAGCATTGATTGCCAGATTGGCTCGGGCCGACAAAGATGTACTGGTGGCAGAGAGAGGCCTGGAGGTACAGCGGCAACTGCTCGAAGACATGGAGATTCGGGCGCCGTTCGCCGGCATTGTCGTTGCCAAAGCGGCACAGCCGGGTGAGATGATTTCGCCTGTTTCGGCAGGCGGCGGCTTTACCCGGACCGGGATCTGTACCATTGTCGATATGGACTCTCTGGAAGTAGAAGTGGATGTCAACGAGGCGTACATCAATCGGGTGAACGCGGGTCAGCCGGTGGAGGTCATCCTCAACGCTTACCCGGATGATCGCTTTCCGGCTAGAGTCATCGCCATCATTCCAACCGCCGATCGCAGCAAGGCGACGGTCAGGGTCAGGGTCGGGTTTCTGGAGCGCGACCCGCGAGTGTTGCCGGATATGGGAGTGCGGGTGGCATTTCTAGAAGAGGCTGGCCGGTCCGAATCACAGATTCGCTCCCACGGGGTGCTGATTCCAGGCGCAGCGGTATCCCGGGATGAGCGCGGAGAATTTGTCTATCTGGTGGTGGACGAACATGTCGTGCGTCGCGAGGTCAGCACCAGAGATCGGCAGGGTCCTCGCATTCAGGTCATTGCAGGACTGGCCGTTGGTGATCGAGTGGTGGCGGATCTTTCTTCGGATCAGCTGGCCGAATTAGCTGATGGGGACCCGATCTCGATCGTGAACTAGGGAATGGAAATGGCACAACTGGTCGAGTGTAGAGAAGTATCAAAGCAGTATACCCGTGGCAAGGAAACTCTGGATGTGCTGAGCGGTATCAATCTGTCCATTGAGAAGGGGGACTTTCTGGCGTTGATGGGCCCCTCCGGGTCGGGCAAGACGACTTTGTTGAATCTGATTGGCGGGCTCGATCATCCAAGCTCAGGTGACATCATCAATGGTGGTGCCAACTTGAATGATCTCTCTGGTCGAGCACTGGCGAAATGGCGTTCAGAGAACATCGGCTTCGTGTTCCAGTTCTACAATCTGCTGCCGGTGCTCACTGCCCAGCGTAACGTGGAACTGCCACTGTTGCTGACCCGACTCTCGCGCACGCAACGCCAGAAAAATGCGGCCACCGCGCTCGAGATTGTCGGTCTGACCGATCGGGCCAGGCATCGGCCAGGAGAACTATCGGGCGGACAACAGCAGCGGGTTGCCATTGCCAGAGCTCTGGTTGCAGATCCGGAGCTGCTGGTTTGTGACGAACCCACGGGTGATCTCGATCGCGATACCGCAGACCAGATCCTCAACCTCCTTGAATTGCTGAACAGAGATCACGGCAAGACCATCATCATTGTGACCCACGATCCGAAAGCGGCGGATCATGCCAAGCATGTGCTGTATATGGATAAGGGTGAGCTGTTGGCGACGACAACGTGAAGTTGTTCGGGATTGTGTGGGCGAATCTGTTTCGCAAGCGTACCCGCACCGTGCTGACACTGTTGTCGTTGGCGGTTGCGTTCCTGCTCTTCGTGCTGCTGAGAGCAATCGCCGGTTCGTTTACTCAGGGGGTCAGTCTGGCTGGAACGGATCGACTGAACGTGTCGCCGAAGTACTCCATAACCGACGACTTACCCTTGAGTCAGAAACAACAGATTCTGGCTGTTGATGGGGTCGAGGCCGTGACACAACAGAACTGGTTTGGCGGCCAGTATCAGAATCCTCAGAACTTTTTTGCCAAGTATCCCGTTGAGCCAGGAGAATATTTCGAGATGTACGATGAGTATGTCATCGAGCCTGCGGTGTTGGCCGCATTTGCCGGCAAGCGCACCGCGACGGTGGTGGACGCGAGTCTGGTGGAAAAATATGGCTGGCGGGTAGGCGATATTATCCCTATTGAAGCGGACATCTGGCCAAAAAGTGATGGTTCCCGCGGCTGGGAATTCGAATTGGTGGGGACCTTCCGCCAGGGCGATAATCCGCTGCCTCTGATGCTGTTTCAGTATCAGTACTTCACCGAATCGGTCGCGGATAACCGTAGAGATCGGGTGGGCTGGTGGACGGTGCGGTTGAGCGATGCGGATCGCGCCGAACAAGTGGCGATTGCCATCGATAAGCTGTATGAAAACTCGCTGAATCCAACTCGGACCACAACGGAAGATGAGTTTTCCAGGCAGTTTGCCAGTCAACTCGGCGATATCGGCTTTATCACCACGATCATCATGAGCGCCGTGTTCTTCACCATAGTGCTGCTCACCGGAAATACCATGACTCAGGCGCTCAGAGAGCGGATACCGGAACTCGCGGTGCTCAAGACCCTGGGCTTCACGGATATCACCGTATCTCTGCTGGTGCTGACAGAGTCGGTTCTGTTGTGCATCGTTGGCGGAGTGATGGGCGTGCTGCTTTCCACGGTCGCCGTTGCCGCGGTGGGTCCGGTGCTGCAGGGCTTTCTCGGCTCCTTCAGTATCACCCTCCCCACGGTGCTCTTGGCTCTGGCAATGGCGCTGCTGCTCGGACTGGTGGTGGGTAGTGTTCCCGCGATTTCGGCGAAACGGCTAACCATAGTCGATGCCTTGCGGGAGCGATGAGCGTTGGGACAGACCCTGGAAATTACCCTGTTGAATCTACGCAACCTGTCGTCGCGCCTGGGATCTTCATCGGTCATTGTGGTTGGTATCGCAGGCGTGGTCGCGGTGCTGGTTGGGTTGCTTTCCATGGCGGTGGGTTTCGAAGCCGCGCTGACCAGCACCAGCATGGAGAATCGTGCCATCGTCCTCAGAGGCGGCAGCAACAACGAGCTTTCCAGCGCAATCAGCATTGAAGAGTTCAACATTCTTTCGGGAATGGCGGGAATCGAGGCCGCCAGCGCAGAGCTCTATGTCGTTGCCGACGTACCGAAGAAGGCTACCGGAAAACCGGCAAACCTGATTGTGCGGGGGATGCGGGAAGAGGGGTTCGTGGTTCGTCCCGAAGTCGAGATCGTGGCCGGGCGGATATTTCAGCCGGGTAAGGGCGAACTCATCGCCGGGATCAAGGCGGTCGATCAGTTTCAAGGATTGGATATTGGCAGCAAGGTGGATTTTCGCGAGAGCGGCTGGACTGTCGTAGGGCATTTTCAAAGCCAGGGTAGCGCCTACGAATCGGAGATCTGGGTAGACCTCGCGGTTGCACAGGCAAACTTCAGGCGCGGAGGGTCCGCCTCTTCCGCGCGGGTGCTGCTGGAGGATCCGCACGCGGTCGAGTTGCTCAACGCAACCATCTCGGAGGATCCACGGATGGATGTTTCGCTGCAGACAGAGGCTGAGTTCTACGCCGGTCAATCCGCCAGCCGTGCCGCTCTCATCAATACGTTCGGCTATATGGTCGCGGTGATCATGGCCGTTGGTGCGGTATTTGCCGCGCTCAACACCATGTACACAGCGGTGAGCGCACGGACCGTGGAGATTGCCACTTTGCGAGCGCTTGGTTTCGGCGGGCTGCCTGTGGTTGTGTCGGTGCTGATCGAATCGCTGCTGTTGGCCGCCCTCGGTGGATTGCTGGGTGGAGGGCTGGTCTACGCCATATTCGATGGCTATACCGCATCCACGTTGAACAGTGCTTCTTTCTCTCAGATCGCCTTCGACTTTGCGGTGACTCCGGAGCTTCTCCAGCTTGGCATCACCTGGGCGCTGTTACTGGGTCTCGTCGGTGGACTGTTCCCTGCGGTCCGGGCGGCTCGATTACCGATTACCACGGCGTTGCGTGGCGAGTGATCGCGCTTCTCTGAACTCAGGGGGCTATCTGGTATTTGATGCGCATGAATACGTTGGCCTGCGAAAAGCTCTGCGTTATCCCACCGCACAGCACCTCGATTGGCATCATCGCCAGGTCTGCTTGAATCCCCGGTATTCAGGACCCTTAAGAGTTCCTAAGAAAACTTAGCGAAACAATGACGGCCTATCAGGTTTGTTAAGCCGCCGCTCTCCAGACTCGTCCCTTCGTTGCAACGCCCGATCGGCGTCACAAGGGATTGTCATGAACAAAGTGGTACTGATTGCTCTAGTTTGCCTCCGCTGTACTACAGCGATTGCCTCTGAAGGGGAAGCTGCGGATAGCGGAAAAATCGATGAACTGAATCGCAAGATCCATTCCGGAACGATACTCACCACGCACCTGATCAAGAGCCATAGCGTCGATGTTCTGATAAGACCGGTGCGTACGGTCAGTAACCTGTTCTCTTTCGCCTTCCACACAGTGGGAGGACTGGTCAAGGATTCGACCCTGGATGCGCTGCTATTTCCCCGACTGGACGAACAGGTCGAGCCCGTTGCCTCACTGGCTACCGGTATGGATCTAGCACAATGGGAAAGGGACCTCGATAGCATCACAGGTACTCGTCGAACAACGGGAACGGTGGATTTGCTGGTCGATGGCGAAGCGTTTTTTGAACGATTGACCGCAGAAATTGCTCGAGCGCAGCAATCGATCCGGTTTCGGACCTACATTTTCGACAACGACGATTATGCCCTGGAGATTGCGGATCAGCTCAAAGGCCGTTCTCGGGAGATTCCCGTGGAAGTGCTGGTGGATGGGGTTGGTACCTGGGGAGGTGGCCT
>QIDL01000517.1 GCA_003228415.1 Gammaproteobacteria bacterium
GAGGCCTCGATCGAGACCGGACCGACCGACAGCGTCGATGCAGATGTCGCCAAGGGCGCAGATGTCGCCAAGGGCGCAGATGTCGCCAAGGGCGGGGTCACAGGCTCGGAAATCGATTCACCCACAGAACACATCACCATCGACGAATTCCTGAAGGTCGAACTCAAGGTCGCGAAGATCGTGGATGCCCAGTTGGTGCCAGGGGCGGACAAACTGTTGAAGCTGACCCTGGATCTCGGCGACGAGCAGCGCCAGGTCTTTTCGGGGATCAAACAGGCTTACGATCCTGAAGGTCTGATCGGCAAGCTGACGGTGGTGGTTGCAAACCTGGCCCCCAGAAAAATGCGCTTCGGTGTCTCCGAAGGCATGGTGCTGGCCGCAGCGGGTGAATCAGGGTCCGATCCCGATAGCGGCGACATTTTTCTTGTGCAGCCGGACAGCGGCGCCATACCGGGCATGATCGTGCGCTAGCCTTTGATTGGTATGGCAGATCTCGCTTTCATTCTCATAGGAGCTCTGCTGGTCAACAACTTCGTGCTCGCGCAGTTTCTCGGGCTGTGCCCCTTCATCGGTGCCAGCGGGCAGTACGACACCGCCGCCGCCATGGGACTCGCAACGGCCTTTGTGCTGACGCTTTCCGCAGCCGCCAGTTACCTGGTGTATCACACGGTGCTGGCGCCTCTGGGTCTCGAGTATCTCAAGATCATCGCTTTCATCGTGGTGATCGCCGGGATGGTTCAGCTTACGGAGTTGTATCTGAAGAGCACCAGCCCCTTGCTGCATCAGGTACTCGGGATCTATCTGCCGCTGATCACTTCCAATTGCGCCGTGCTCGGTGTTGCGCTGCTGGCACTCCAACACGAGCTGAGCTTCGGCCAGACGATCGTGTTCGCCATCGGGGCGGCACTGGGCTTCACGCTGGTCATGGTGATTTTCGCCGCCATCCGCGAACGGGTCGTTCACGCTCTGGTGCCTGTGGCTTTCCAGGGCGCTCCCATCACTCTGATCACCGCCGGTATTCTGTCCCTTGCCTTCATGGGCTTCGCTGGCCTGGCAGATTAGCAAGGTGATACTCGACAGCCTGATCGAAGTGGTCACCCTGCTGGGCCTCGTGTCGATACTCATCCTGACCTTGAGCTGGGCGAGAGTTCGGTTTCCGCCAGGGGCGGAATCTGTGGTCGACGCCGCGGATGCACTGCTTCCGCAAACGCAATGTGCCCAGTGCGGTTACCCGGGTTGTCGACCCTATGCAGCGGCGCTGGTAAGCGGAGCACCTCTGGATCTATGCCCGCCCGGCGGAGTCGACACCCAAATCGCTCTCGCCAGACTCCTGGGTAGAGAACGGGGACAACCCTTGCCACGAGCCGCAATTCAGGTAGCCGCAATCGATGAGTCGAAGTGTGTCGGCTGCTTCCTCTGTGTGGATGCCTGTCCGGTGGATGCCATTGTCGGTGCACCCCGCTACATGCACACCGTTCTCGAAGCGAGATGCACCGGTTGCGAACTGTGCCTGCCGCCATGTCCGGTGGACTGCATCGATCTGATCCCGATCACCGTTGCCGCGCCCATCCCGCTGCCCGTCAATGCAGTGGAGTGTATCCGCTGCAATCGCTGTGAAAGTGTCTGCCCGGAAAGCCTGGCGCCGCAACATCTCTGGTGGCTGTGTCGCGACGACGATCTGAGCGGCGCTCAGAGCCTCGGGCTCGCGCAATGCATCGAGTGTGGCCTGTGCAACCCTGAGTGTCCGTCCAACATCGATCTGGTGGGCACATTTCGAGTGGCCAGGCAGAAACTCGACGGGATCGAACAAGCTCAACGGCATGCGATACTTGCAAAACAACACGTCGAAGAGCGACGACAGCGCCTGGCCCGGGAGGCCTTGATCGCATCGGACCGGCGCAGCCAGCGCCTGCGGGCATCCAGAGAACGACGCTCACCAGACCGGCCCGGCAGCTAGGCGTTGTTTACCCGCAACAGCCGATCGATCATGCTCGTGACAGCGCTGTGTCTGTTGCCGGGCCTCCTCCTGCAGGGCTGGCTGCTGTCCCCGCAAGGGGTGGCTCTGAACATCGCGACTGCCTTGCTCGTCGGCGGACTGACCGAGGCGGCCTGTCTGCGCCTGCGCCGACGCCCGTTGGCACCACACCTCACCGACGCCAGCAGCCTGATTACCGCATTGATTCTGGCAGCCGCTCTGCCCCCGGGGACGCCTGGTGCCGTCGCTTGCGCTGTGATATTTGCCATCGCGCTCGGCAAACAGGCCTACGGCGGACTCGGTAGTAACGTCTTCAACCCTGCGATGGTGGGCTATGCCGTCGTGCTCGTGAGCTTTCCGGGCGCGGTTGCAGATTGGCCTGAGGCAGCGGATGCGCTGTCCGGCGCCACTGCTTTGACCACCTTCAAATATCGAGGATCAATGACAGTAAACGAAGTCTGGCAAGACATGGGCGGCTTCGGAATTCTCGGTGGCCAGAACGCCGAATGGATCAATCTGGCTTTCCTGGCCGGAGGCAGCATCCTGCTGATGCTGAAACTGGCCGCCTGGCGACCTTTTCTGGGCATGCTCGGCACTCTGGCCGCGCTCGGCCTGCTCGGCTATGACAATGGCAGCTCGCGAAGCCTTGGTTCTCCGTTCTACCACTGGTTCAGTGGCGGCACGCTGCTTGCCGCCTGCTTTGTCGTAACAGACCCGGTCACTCATCCCACCAATCGCCGCGGCCAGTGGCTGTTCGGCATTCTGGTGGGGGCGGTCACATTCCTGATTCGCGCCTTTGGTAACTACCCGGATGGGATCGCCTTCGCGGTGTTGCTGGCCAATGCCGTGACACCGTATCTGGATCGAAGACTGAGTCTGGCGTCGGAGTCCACGGGTGGTTGATATCCGCTCGATGGTGAATGTTCTGCTGATCACTCTGGGCAGCGCCACGCTGCTCGCCGCGACTCACTGGCTGACAACGGATCGAATTGCGCGCAACCAGAACGCACGGCTCCGTGCCGAACTGCAGGCACTCATCACCGATCCGAAGCTGATGCCGGCACCGCTCCCACAGCTATCCATGGTACCGGCCAGTTGGGAGGTGTGCGGTGAGCTACTGCTTGTCAGATCTCGAGCATCCGGTTATGCCGGGCCGATCGAATTGCTCTACACGCTCAACCAAAAAGCCCCGACCCTGGATCGCCTCAGAATTCTGAGCCACCAGGAAACGCCGGGGATCACCCGCTTTCTTCGCGATTCAGATGGCGGATGGCTGCGTGCTCTGACTGGCCAGACCGCTCTTTCCATGAGCGAGGTGGCAACGGTGAGCGGCGCAACCATCACCAGCCGTGCGATACGGAATCACCTGGCCGCGGTACTCGATGCTCCTCGCGAACACCTGGGAGACGCGTTGAACCTCGTCGCAGGAACACTCGAGGCAGATTGTCCGGAATGACCCAGGCTCTTCGACCATCTTTACAGAAAACAATCGCCGCCGGCGCGGTGGCAAACAATCCCGTCTGGGTGCAGTTGCTCGGGCTCTGTCCGCTGCTCGCAGTCAGCAACAGCGTGACCAACGCCATAGGCCTCGCTCTCGCAAGCGCAGCGGTGCTGATTGGTTCGAACAGCGTAATCGCCCTGCTCCGTCATCGCATTCCCGAATTTGCGCGACTACCCTGCTTCGTCCTGATCATCGCCTCCTTCACCACCGTGGCGGTGTTGTTGATGCAGGCATTTACCTACGAGCTGTATCTGAAGATCGCGCTGTTCGTGCAGATCATTGTCACCAACTGCATGATCCTCGGTCGTGCCGAAGCGTTCGCCAGCAAGCAAACGGTGGCGGCCGCATTCGCTGACGCGCTGGGCACCGCGGCTGGCTTTGCCATCGCTCTGCTGACTCTCGGCGCGGTTCGTGAGCTCATCGCCACCGGCGGGTTGTTCGATCAGATGGAGATGCTGTTCGGAGCAACAGCCGCCTCCTGGCATCTTTCGCTGACCGACGATCCCTCTGGAATGCTGCTCGCAGCGCTGCCACCTGGCGCATTCATCGTTGCCGGTTTGCTGCTGGCGTTGAAAAATGCGCTGAGGCCGTCAAACTCATCGTCCCCCATGATCCCGATGACGCCTTATGAACAGGAATAAGCGCACCGAAATTTTTCAACGCCTGAAGGCCAACAATCCCGCGCCCACCACGGAACTCGAGTACACCAACCCGTTTGAACTCCTGATCAGCGTCATTCTTTCGGCACAGGCCACCGACGTGAGTGTGAACAAAGCGACCACGGTACTGTTCAAGGTGGCCAATTCACCCGAGTCGATCAAGCGCCTTGGGGTGGAGAAATTGAAGAGTTACATTCAAAGCATCGGTCTGTTCAATACCAAGGCCGAGAACATCATCAAGACCTGCACCATGCTGCTCGAATGTCATGGCGGCGTAGTTCCGGAGCACCGCGAGGCACTCGAAGCGCTGCCGGGCGTGGGTCGGAAGACGGCCAACGTGGTCCTCAATACGGCCTTCGGACACCCGACCATCGCCGTAGACACCCACATATTCCGAGTTTCCAACCGCACCGGAATAGCCCCTGGCAAAAACGTCCTGGAAGTCGAGAAGCGTTTGTTGCGACTCGTTCCGGAACAGTTCAAGAAGGATGCCCATCACTGGCTGATCCTCCACGGGCGTTATCTCTGCACAGCCAGAAAACCACGTTGTGGTGCTTGCGTCATCGAAGATCTTTGTGAGTTCGGCAACAAAACCGAGTACGACTGAACGAGTACGACCGAAAAACAAACGATGACGACGCATCGATGCGCACCAGCACCGTTACAGGTCGACGAGTTCCACCTCATCGATGGAATTTCCGAGGAAGTATCCGCCAACCCGTCGAAATCGATCGACCCCATCGGTGGCCAGCAGTCGCACTGCAGGTTGTCCCTCTGTCGACCCGTCCTGTTTCGAACGGAGCTCATCCGCGACGACACGGGCTGTGGTCTCGGCCGAGTCGACGATCTCCGTGTCTGCTCCCGCGATGCGTTCCAGAGCCGGGCGAAACACCGGAAAGTGAGTACAGCCCAGAACGATGGCAGAGGGTCGAGAGATGCTGCCCGCGTTGACGTGGCCATGCAGATAGTGGCGCAACACGCTTTCGCAGAATGCCCCCTCGTGTTCACCTTCCTCGGCGAGTGCCACCAGCAGCGGGCAGGGTCTGCCATGCACAGTCAGATCGGGACGCTTCCTGAGAATCGCACGCTGATAGACGCCCCCCGCCACCGTGCTTTCTGTCGCCAGTACCAGCACCGAGCCAGGCAGCGAGTTCGCTGCGGCGGCGGCACCGGGCTCCACCACCCCGAATATCGGTAATTCCGGGTAGCGTTTCCGCAAGGCGTCCAGGGCAAAAGCGGAAGCGGTGTTACAGGCGACCACCAGTGCGCGGATGTCACGCTCAACCAGTATCCGGGCAGCCTGTAGAGCATAGCGCTGCACTGTGCCCGGGCTTTTGGAACCATAGGGAAGACGGGCGGTATCGCCGAGATAGATAAACGACTCGTGGGGCATGGACCGTTGCAGGGCGCGCAACACGGTCAACCCTCCCATACCGGAATCGAAGACGCCGATCGAAGCGCTGGAATCGTTCACGCGTTGTGGCGACGAGCTAAGAAGTTTTCTTGAACCAAGCCTTCATCTTAGCGCCCTTCGAATCATCTTGCTCGGACGTCTCGGAGAGGTCGGTTGCCGTCTGAAATTTTCTGACGTTGTCAGGACTGGTCGTTGTGTTTCCGACCCTGAGATCTCGAATCTTCTTCTCGATGATGAGATCTTCCCGTCGCTGCGCGCTGATTGCGGCGGCGATGTCGACACCACACCGCGCGCAATGGCTGGCCTCGAGCTGCAGGTGACCACAGCGTGGGCACTCGACGTGGGCGGCGGTGATGTCCCGCAGAGTCTGTTCGATGCCGCGATCTTGACGGTCTACCCGATAATCGAGCTTCTTTTCCTCGACTTTCGGAGTCAGGTCCTTGATGCGGCATACCGCGCCGAGGTCCGAGAATCGGGCCTGCAGGGTCAGCGCATCCTGCTGGGACAGACGCGAACGGATCACTACCGTGCGTCCGCTGAACAGCTGTCCCGCTTTTCGCGCGTCGATCTCCAATTCCCGGGCAAGGTTTTCCCGGACGGTGTCCTCTTGGGCACCCTCAGCAATTTCACCGCTGAAAAGCACCTGATAGTGGTTCATCGCTCACTCCGTAAGCTTCCGGCCTCGTCTTGCAGCCAGCCGCAGCCGCAGCGCATTCAGGCGGATGAAACCCGCCGCATCGGCCTGATGGTACGCTCCTTCATCGTCCTCAAACGTGACCACGTTCGCATCGTACAGGCTGTCGGAATCGGAACGGCGTCCCACCACGGATACACCGCCTTTGTAGAGCTTGAGTCTGACAACACCATTGACAGCATGCTGGGATTCATCAATCAATGCCTGAAGTACCCGTCGCTCGGGCGACCACCAGTAGCCGTTGTAGATGAGCTTGGCGTACTTCGGCATCAACTCGTCCTTCAGATGGGTCACTTCCCGATCCAGCGTGATGGACTCCATGGCCCGGTGGGCCTTGAGGAGGATCGTGCCACCGGGTGTCTCGTAGCAGCCACGCGACTTCATGCCGACATATCGGTTTTCCACGATGTCGTCGCGACCGACACCGTGGCGGCCGCCGATTTCATTGAGCCTGGTCAGCAACTGCGCGGGCGTCAGCGTTTCACCGTTGACGGCACAGGCATCACCGGCCGCAAATTCGATCTCCAGGTACTCCGGCTCATTCGGTGCCGCCTCGGGCGCGACCGTCCAGCGCCACATATCTTCATCCGGCTCAACCCACGGATCCTCCAGATTGTCGCCTTCGTAGGAGATGTGCAGCAGATTGGCATCCATGGAGTAAGGTGACTTCTCGCCACGCTGATAATCCACCGGGATCTGGTGCTTCTCACAGAAATTCATCAAGGATTCGCGTGAGCTCAAATCCCATTCGCGCCACGGCGCGATGACCTCGATATCGGGTGCGAGCGCGTAGGCTCCGAGTTCGAAGCGAACCTGATCGTTACCCTTGCCGGTGGCGCCGTGACTGATGGCATCGGCGCCGGTCTCGGCGGCAATCTCTACCAGGCGCTTGGCGATCAACGGCCGCGCGATACTGGTGCCAAGCAGATACTCCCCCTCGTAAATCGTGTTGGCACGAAACATCGGGAATACATAGTCACCGACAAACTCTTCGGTGAGGTCTTCAATGAAGATTTCCTTCACTCCCATGGCCTGAGCCTTGGCGCGAGCCGGTTCAACTTCTTCTCCCTGGCCTATGTCGGCGGTGAAAGTGACGACTTCTGCCCGATAGGTCTCCTGCAGCCAACGACAGATCACGGAGGTATCCAGCCCACCCGAGTAGGCCAGCACAATTTTACGAGCCACGTGGTACTCCCGGTGATAAGAAAAGGGGGCGCAATGGTAAGGAAACTCTGACGAATTATCGACCGTTCAGAGCCTGTGATAAGGTGGAAAGATCTTGAACCGGCCTCCGAGAGAATGACCCCGACTTCCGACTCGCCCGCCGAGCTGGCAACCGATATGGCCAGCCGTTTTCGGGGATTCCTTCCGGTAGTGATCGATCTGGAAACGGGCGGGTTCGACGCGCAACATAATGCGATTCTGGAAGTTGCCATGGTGCAGGTGGCCTTTGCCGCGGACCGGCTCACCATCACCGATCGCTGGCAGCGGGCCATACAACCCTACCCTGGCAGCACCCTCGATCCAGCATCCCTCAAGGTAACGGGTATCGATCCCACGGATCCCGATCGCGGCGCGGTAAGCGAGTCAACGGCCTTCAAGGAGATGTTCAAGAAAATCCGCATCGCCATGAAAACGGCCAGTTGCCAGAGAGCGATTCTCGTAGCCCACAACGCAGCGTTTGATCAGCAATTCATGCAGCAGTCGTTTATCCGCAACGATCTCAAGCGCAGCCCGTTTCATCCGTTCAGTTTCATTGATACCGCGTCGCTGGCGGCAGTGACCTTTGGTCATACCGTGCTGAGCGAAGCATGCAGTCGTGCGGGAATCGATTTCGACGCCAGCAGAGCGCACAACGCGCTTTATGACGCCGAACGAACCGCCGAGCTGTTCTGCGAGATCGTCAACCGCTGGCGGGCGAGCGGATCGACCGCTATTCCTCCGACTCCTCCGTCGCCGGCGCCGCTTCCTTGATCAACGACTCCAACTCGCCGCTCTCGAACATCTCCACCACGATGTCACAGCCACCGATCAGCTCACCGCCGACGTACAGTTGCGGAAATGTCGGCCAGTTGGCGTAGCCTGGCAGAGTGGCTCGAATATCGGGATTGCTGAGGATATCGACGTAGGCAAAGCGTTCACCGCAGGCGATCAGGCACTGTATCGTCTGTGCGGAAAAGCCACACTGCGGTGCTTCGGGTGAGCCCTTCATGTAGAGCAGGATCGGGTTGCTCTCGATTTGCTCTTTGATGGTTGCGACAACTTCTTCGCTCATGCGTTATTCTCCTCTCACATCTCGGCCTTAAGCTGAACTGCGCTGGTTCATCCCCAGGCGGCAGACTGCCACCTGTTTGTCGGGTGGGGGATTGTAGCGTCAAAAGGCCGGGGTTGCCCAGCGAGCACGGAGCAGCGCCCTGGCATAAGGTAAGATCAAACAGGGATAAGGCCTGCTGGACGACGGTCACGATAGACATCACATTCAGAACAGGGACTTTGTAAACCTTGGGGGGGGCTTTGGACTACCACTTTGACCGCGAAATCGATCGCAGCAATACCAGCAGCGCCAAATGGGACAAATACCATGGACGGGACATCCTGCCGTTCTGGGTGGCGGACATGGACTTCGCCACCCCGACCTTCATTCGGGAAGCAATCGCCGCCAGGTTGGACCACGAAATCATCGGCTACACCAGAACGCCACCGGGACTCATCAGCGCGTTTCAGGACTGGCTGTCACGCAACTACGGCTGGGTGGTGCCCGAGGAGTGGATTATCTGGACCCCGGGCGTGGTGACCGCCTTCAACCGGGCAGCCCGAGCGGTGGCGCAACCCGGTGGCGCGATCCTGATCCCGACTCCCGTCTACTACCCCTTCCTCACCGTGCCGGACAATGCCGGCCAGAGCATGCTCACGGCTCCACTGGTGTGCGATGGCAAGCGCTGGGTAATGGACTTCGAAGCATTGCAAGCCGCAGTGGATGCCTACAGCGCGGGTAAACCGACGATGCTCATGCTCTCCAATCCGCAAAATCCAACCGGACGAGCCTATACCGAGTCGGAACTGATGACCCTGGCCGATTTCTGTCTAAAAAACGACCTGACTCTGTGTTCCGACGAGATTCATTCCGCGATCATCCTCGACGAGACCGTAAGACACGTGCCGATCGCCAGTCTTTATCCTGAAATTGGCGAACGCACCATATCCCTTTTTGCCGCCAGCAAAACCTACAACATTCCGGGGCTGCCCTGCGCAGCCGCGGTCATTCCGAATCTAGCTCTGCGTCGAGCATTTATTCATGCGCACGCCGGTCTGATTTCAGGCATCGGACCTCTGTCGATGGCTGCCTCCGAAGCCGCTTTTGCCGACCAGAGTGACTACATCCCTGAGTTGATGTCATATCTCCGCGCAAATCACGCCC
>QIDL01000089.1 GCA_003228415.1 Gammaproteobacteria bacterium
GCAACGGCCAGTGGGGCGCGGAGAAGAAGAACGACATATTGTGGTTCGACGAGCGCTTCGTCGGAACCGAGCTCGGCGATCCTTTCAGCTATGCGGCGGTTGCCGAGGCGTTCGGCTGCAAGGGTGTGCGCGTAACGACCATGGAGGCGCTCTCCAGGGCCATCTCCGAAGGCTGCGAGGCGCAGCACGACGGCACCACCACGCTGGTGGAAGTGGTGGTGAACAAGGAGCTGGGGGCGCCGTTCCGGCGCGATGCCATGCAGGACCAGAGCACCTTACTGCCGCGATACAAGGACCTGACGATTTCGCGTTGATGTTGCACTACGGAGCCGGCCTCACCGGGCTGGCTCCGTACGAGTATGGCCACGTCCGGATTGAACTTGACCGTACCCGGCGCTGTTCAATGCTGCCGCAGTGAGGGTGTGTCTTGCTGCCAGTCTCCCTTGAACAATCAAGCCGGGTCGTTCAAGATCCTGACGAGTTTGAAGCGAATCAAGTCAGGGTGAGCGAGCATGAAGTGGAATTCCAGCGCATGATCGACGACATGGGCATCCCGGAACAGAATGCCATCCGCGGCTATTCAACTCCCGCGATCAACGAATTTGCCGACGAGGGCATGCGCCTCGCCCGCATGTACACCAAGCTTTCCTGCACGCCGACGCGCTGAGCGGGAACCCCGGGAGCGAGACATGCTCGGGACGTTGCTTTTCTGGATCGGCCTCGCTGTGTCGCTCGGCATCGGCTTCGTCTACTTTCGCGACCTCGGCGACGTGAGCCAGATGGTTCTGAAGGTGAAGCGGGAGAACATGATTCGCTTCATCCGCCACGAGGGCCGCTTCGTGGCCGTTGGTCTCGCCGGCGCGACCGTCATGGCCGCCGCCCATATCGGGGCGGGCGCCGGTCCGAGCTTCGCGTTCTGGATCGCCGCGGCTCTGACTGCGTTCCTCTACGGCTTTCCTTGGATCTGGGTGCATCTCGGACTGCGGAACCAGATGAACAGCGCGAAGTACTATTCGATCGAGGAGGCGCGAAAGCACATCAACCCCGCCGACAGCGTTATGGTGATCGACAAGAATGGCGTTGCGCGAGCCCATTCCGACCATCAGCTTTTGCGTCCGCACCTTGCCGGCAACGACGAGGGACTGGACGGCGAAAACGTCGTGATGACCTACTGCGCCATGGCCAATCTCGGCGTCGGTTACACGCCGGAGATCGAAGGCCAGAAGCTCGACCTCCAGGTTCTCGCCCAGCACGGCAACAACCTGATTCTTCGCGACAATGCAACCGGAGAGCCGATCCAGCACATCTACGGCTGGCGGGAGGCGGACGGCGCCAACGGACCCGCGATGAAACCCTGGCCGACCTACCGGATGAGCTTCCGCGGCTTCCAGAAGGCTTTTCCTGACGGGACCGTGTTCCTCAACAAACCATCGTCGAATCCGCTGTTGCGCCTGCTGGACCTGGTAACCGATGCGGTGTTCTCGATGGGCATCGCCCAGCAGCACCGGGACGAACGACCGGTGATGGACAACATGACGCGAGAGGATCCGCGCCTTCCCAACAAGACCTATGTCTGGGGCATCAACATCGGCGCCGACGCAGTCTGCTACACCGAGGATTTCATTGTGGAGCAGGGAGGTGTCGTTAACGCCGTCATTGGTGAGCGCAAGGTCGTCATCGCGCGCGATCCGATCTACGAAAGCGTCGGAGCCTACTACAATGACAGTGATGCGCCCGTTACCAGCATAGACTTCTTCGGGAACTCCGATCAGGGCGTCCTGCGGCGCGTAGAGACGCTGAAAGCCGGTCTCTTTTGGCACGTCTGGGCGGAGTTTTACCCAAACACGGACATTGATCGCGTGGTCAAATCCGCCGCCGGTGCCATTACTTGATTTCTGGGAGGTCGATCCGCACCCTCCCCCTGTCCAATAATTTATAGCGGCGGTTATAGCTACGCTACCGCCTACCGCGTCAGCCAGTAGGTCGCTCCCGGCAGGTCCATGATGCCCATAGTCAGAAACCAGTTGTTGCCGATGTCTCTGATATCGCGGGTTCCCAGTCCGACGCGCAGGCGGTCGTTCATGAAGCTCACGTGGATGTCGCCACCGGGGGTATCCTGATCGCCGATGCCGGGCTGATTCCAGGCGTGGTACCAGGTGGGGGTGATTCCGAAGCTGGAAATCGTTCCGGACTCGGTGCGGCGGATATATCCCAATCCGAGGGCGAGATAGTTCTCTCGTCTTTCGCTGGAGCTGGATCGAAACAGGCCGCCCGCGAATCCGAGACTGGCACGCAGATCCAGCAGATTGTTTTCCGAGAGCGCCAGGGTCGGCTGCCAGGTCACGAGTATGTCGCCTTCAACCAGGTCGAAAGAGAGTTCGTAAGGGATGACGTAGCGCCAGATCCAGCCCTCTGGCGCGGTTGATGGGGAGAACGTGAACGTGGGGTATGTATAAGTGGCGCTTTGCAACAGATGGGCGGTAACCCCCATGAGTGCCGTATAGGACTCTTCCCGGAGTTCCGGATCCGGCTCCCGCGCGGCGTACAGGTCGGCTGCCTGACGTTCGAGATACACGAGACGCGCCGTAAACCGCCGGATCAGCTCCGTCGGCCACTTCTCGGGATTGGCTATGATTTCTGCCAGCAGGGGCTCGGTTCCATCCGCTGTTCTGGTCGGTACGAAGTTCTCTGCCTTCAGATACTCGAAAAAGGTGTCCTCGGTCGCGAAAACACCTCCGTCGCCTTCTGAGCGCGCTTCTTCCGTTTCGAGTGCCTTTTGAAGTCCATCATGGATGATCTGCATATCGCGATCAGCGGGTGGCAGCGGCGAGTAAGCAAAGCTGAACAGGCCGTCCTTTCCAAACTCCCGCTCAGCGAGGCGCGCGAATACATAACGGCCAGGTGCAGTTTCGTGGATTCCAACGAAATCGTAGAACTGTTCGCCGAGCAGATCGACACACCGATCATACTCTTCCGGTTGTTGTTTCGGGGGGTAATTCAAGCCACATACGATATTCGAAACAATTGCAATAGCGTCGTACACACCCACATAGTAATCATACTCGCGAAACTTGTAGTCGAGAAAAGAGCCAAAATCGCCGAGCAAGGTGCCGGTTATCGGGCCGCCACGACTCGAGACCCGCAATGCACGGTCATTGTGGACGTCTTGCTGCGATCGGCTGATGCTCACATACAATCTCTGGTCGTCCACCTGCGCGCGTTCGATGATCGATATCAGAGCTTCGGCCAGTTGATTGCGATAAGAGACGATCTTGATGCGGCATTCCATAAGGGGCTCGGAGTCGGAATCCTTCGCTGATTGCACGCAACTATCGGCGACACCGGACTTGACCAACAACTCGGGCGAGTAAGGCGGGGTAATTACGGGTTTGATCCTGTCGTAGGCGATTTCCAGGAGGCGGCCGGCTCTACGCGCTGCCTCGGCGCAGGCGAGCGGAGAATCGAAATACGGCAACTCCTTCCGGCAATCGAAGTCCGGGTCGTGCTCATCGAGGATTTGTGCCAGTTCGTAGCTCAACTGCGAAAGGTTGAGGCGCCAGTTATCGCTCGTGGTCTCGCGGTACAGTTCATATTTCCTTGCCGAGCCAATGGCGCCCACTAACAGACCACTTTCGGTAAACAGGCTGAACTCCATGATACGGCAGGCTTCGGGCGGATTACTCGAGGCACATGCAGTGTTGTCCGGAGGACCGGGGGTTTTGTATCGGGTTCGATTCGGATCGAGGTAAATGTAGGTTACCGGAAACGGATTCTTGGACGCGCGGCTATTGAGCTCGGCCAGCGTGCGGGCTAGTCCGACGGGCAGATTGTCGAACAGGCCGCCGTCGGCGAATTCTGCCTCGTCGAGCTCATAACCCGGTGGACATACCAGCTCGGTGTCGGACTGTTCCGCGTCAGATTCCGGAGCCGACGCACCCGACCGCACGACGAGACGACAGTATTGAACAAGTCTGCGGCCGAATGCCGTAGGAAATGCGCTGGTCGTGGTAGCCGCTTCTATGATGCGGTCATCGGAAATGGAAAATGGGGCAGCGTTTCGCGGGCGCGGCATGAGGATCATCGCGGGGTCGGAAAGCTGCGGATAGTCGGCCGGGTCGAAGAAATATCCGACACTGCCGTCTTCCTTTACGCGCAACTCGAAGGGGAAATAGAAGCGCTGATTCTTTACCTCGATATCACCGACCATCAACGCCTGGGGCTCGACCCGTGTCACCGTGACGCCAAGAGGAACTCTGCAGCCGACCCGAAAGGCAGGCTTCTGCCACTGTTCACGGAGTTCGTTAGCAGAATCGAAATAATCTCTTCGTGAGAGTACGGCGTCATCCGGTAAATAGGACTCCGAGTCGACCTGAGGAGGCAGGAGCTCATTGATATCTACCCGGAGCCAGATGTCGCGGAATACGTTGTTGTCGATTCGGTTTGGCAGCCCGCCTTCGGCTTCCGGACGCACACACCAAGTCAAGCCGGAAAGTATGGTATTGACCCCTCCTGCCGAGGCGCCCGCTGCACTCGCAAACTCCCATGGCCGGAACCGGCCGCCACTCAGGGATCTCAGATCTTCGGTCTCTCGCACCGCCTTGAGGGCGGCCCAGTTGAGCCCCGCCTCGTAGGCACCCTTGCTGGCGCCGCCGCTGATGGCAATCGAAAAGCGCTGCCGCGCGTCCCCTTCCTGCGCATCGGTACTTCCAGCCATCAGAGCCGCGCCGATGACCATTGCCATCAGGCTTGCCAGCATACGATACATCGTATCGACCCCTTTTGACTTTCTAGACATCCCTGCAGGGGCAGGTCAGAACGTCGCGTATCCGAAAATTGCCGGCCCGAAGAAATTGTAATCGTACTCGACGCTTCCACCATCGGATTGATTCGCCTGGAAGTTCAGGTTGAAGTACTTGAGGCCGCCACCAATCCCGAAGGTCTTGCTCAGCTGGTACGCCATCATCACGTCCACCTGCAGGAGGGAACCGCTGTACTCCCCGATGTCCAGGGCGAACGCGAGCACGGTCAAATTTCCAGCGAGCTTCGGCGTAAATTCGTAGCCCAGAGAACCGCCGAGATGGGGCAGTGGGAAAGTCAACTCGCTGCTCGACTCGGTAACGCTTCCCGAGACAACGGGGACACCGTCCACGCTCACATTTCCGGCAGCCGTAACGGTACCTTTGACAGTCGCGACGTGGGCGCCGACCAGAAAAGACAGATCGAGATTATCCTTCCGAATTATAGAGTATCCGTAGGTCACACGGCCGAGGTCGAAATTGACCTTGCTTTCCAGCGACGCTCCGACTCCGACCGTCATATCGCCGATCGTGAGGCTCCTGCCTGCGGTCAACGACCCCTTGCGGTTGAGCTGGAACCACTCGACCTGAAGCTGGTGGCGTGGTTTGAATCGCCAATTGAAGGATACCCATGCCGAGGATGTGTCACTATCGAGCCCGGCATCGTCCTCCAGGTCGATTTCGGTCCCCCCGCCACGGGGCCCGTTAAGGGTGAGCGTAGAATCGACTCGCGGAAAAAATCCACCGAGAGCCAGCGTGTACTTCGAACCGAATAGCGAAGTGGGAGAGCTGCTTTCCTCGCCCTCGGCCGCGGTCGCAATTGAACCGGCGCTCGCAAACAGCCAAATGGTGGCTGCGAGCAATATGTGGCCTCCTCGAATATGCCTGGCGGCCCATGGCATTTTTATATTCTCAAAGTCGCAAAAAACAATCCTTCGCGTGCTCATCGATCACGGCCCCCCCTGTTCGATACGTTTCTTTACTTTGCTCTTACGTTTGGTAGTAGTAACGAATTCTGAGGTGCTTCAGCGGCAAGAACATACAACCCGTCGCCCGGGTTCTGCAACAACGCCACCTGTTTTGAGTTCGCAAAAGGCATTGTATCCCGCCTCCTATGCCTAACTATTCGTCAACCGGCTGGGCTGGTTAGATAACCAAGCCATGCTTGCATACGCATCACAACCCTGGTGATGATATGCACTGGCTTGCCGCGCTGAGTGTACACGGCAACCGTGCCGCCGGCCCCCTGGGGTATCAGCGATTCGGTGCCGGGATCGTCGAGCGCGATGCGAACGGGATATCTCCCCGCCGAGGGCGTGCCGGTGAGTACCGGCAACTCCCCGCTGGGCGCCAGTTGCGCGGTTCCGGTGGCATTCATGACAAGTTTGACCTTCCCGGTGAACACCCGGCCCGGCACGCGCGAGAATACCACCTCGGCTTCGTCCCCCACCTGGACGCGGCGCCCGGCGCTTTGACTGAAACTGGCCAGTACTTCGCGCGCCTCGTCGGAGACAAAAGTCATCGAGGCGGCCAATGGAATATTGGTCACGTAGGTACCCGGACGCACCTGCAGGTTGAAGATATAACCGGCGCCAGGCGCGCGCACGACCGTCTCGTCGAGCTGCCACTGAGCACCTCGCAGTTGTGCTTCCAGGCTACGGACTGTCGCTTTCGCTTCGTCGAGGCTCGCTGTCCACCGGTCGAGATCCCGCTGCGCGCCCGCGGACTCCTTTACCAGCTTGCGGTTACGTTCCACTTCGATCTCTGCCCGGCGCTGCTGGGCTTTTGTTCGATCGATGGACGCTTTCAGCTGGTCCACGGCGGCCTGGTAAGGTGTGGGGTCGATCCGATAAAGAACGTCGCCTTTGTTCAAAGAGACTAACGGCTCTACAGGTACTTCGACGACTTGCCCCTTTACGTTCGGCACGATCTGGATGACGTACTGGAACATCTGGCCATCCTTCGTGGTCGGCGCAAACGTAAGCCACGTGAATACGATGGCGCCGATAAGAACCACACCGACTCCGACGAATACGGAAATATTGAGAGCGTTTTTCGCAAACAGCCTGAGCTTGATAAAAAACAACCAGTAAAACACGCTGTAGCAGATGACCAGAAAGGCGATCACGGCGCATCTCTCCCCTGCGCATCCTTGAGCTGCCGGAACTCGTTCTCCAGCGCCGTCACGCGTTCGGGCAGGCCTGCGGTACCGATAGGCTTCGTATACGCCCACACCAGGGCGGCGAGCCATGCTGGTCCCAACGTGATGATGCCAATCCACCCGAGCACGCGAATGGCATCGGCCTGTGAGTGTGCGCGCTGCTGCGCCACGTTGCCAGGCAATGGCCCCAGCAACACTACTAGCCAGATTACGGCGGCAATCAGGATGCCGATTACGATCAAAGAAAAAATATCCAAGAACATCCTGATACCTTCGACTATCCTACGGGGCAATGCGTACTGTGTGTGACACGAATATCGATCACCTGCGCGCAGAACGTCTCCCCCCCGGAAAACGCAATAATCACTCGCGGCAAGTCGGATGCTGCCCGGGACGCTTGCGCAGCAAGCACCTGGTCTGCGGATGTCCGCCAATCGAGGCCTACAGCGAGGCGGCGGACTAGCCGTCTCCACGCCGTAGGTTGGGCTTCGCTTCGCTCAGCCCAACCTACACCAATAAAAGGGGACAGATCTATTTTTCCTGGCAGAGGCGTCAGTTGTCCCCTTGCTCTTCTAGAATCTTGCGGTTGGCTTCGCGGTGACGCCATGCCGCCCCCATGCTTTCCTTCAGATTGTCGGGAAGCGCCTCAACGGGAACAACCAGATCCGAATCCACGGGCCAGTCTTGCAGCAGATCGGGTTTGAAACCTTCCGGATAGTAAAGATCCGGATCAATTTCCTGATCGCGAACATACTGTTCCTGAATTTCCTGACGTGATGTCGGCGGATACGGCACGATCAGCTGACCGTTGGTAAAGTCGAACTGCGGCGACCTGGCATTCGGAAAGTCCGGCAGGATGCCTTCACGCACCCAGATCTGTTCTTTGGTGATGTTGACCACGATGCCGTCCGGCGCACCAAAGTGATAGGGGCCTTTCCAGAATTCGCGAACCTCTGCCACGGTTTCCTCGGCCAGATAGGGGTCAAAGCTCATGTGGGTGGTCATGAACATCCGTGGCTGGACCTGATTTGCCACGTAACCGGCGGCATAGGCCGGGGTGTGGTGTGTGTCGATCGTATAGCGGGCAAGGAAGGGCGGCACCCCCTGAACGCCCGAGGAAATCTCGACCAGCTCCTGTTGCAGCTCGGTCACGTAAAGATCGCAGCCTTTTGCATATTTGGCGTCCAGTGCGCTAGGGCGGCCATCCCCGGTCCAGACAAAGCAAAGGCCGTTCCAGTCCAGACGGTAAGCCGAGGCCCCGTCCTTGGCATGTGAGCGGCGCCAGTGCGTGACTTTTACACCGTTTTCTTCATAAACCACTCCGCCATCGTCGCGGAAATCAAATTCGTTGACTTCAATGTCCCAACCCTTGCCAACCGGGAACACGCTGAACGCATCTTGATGCCAGCCGGTCATCATTTTCATACCTTCGACCATCTTTGCCGTACCGTATTCCGGCGTTCTTCCGGAGGGGCCGAAAATGCGCAGGCGCTCGTGCCAGCCACCATTCCATGTCCCGAACATCCACAGGTAAGGCAAAGAGCCAAAGTGGTCGACATGCAGGTGGGTCAGAAATACCCGCTTGAGTTCATTCAGCGCCACCCGTGCCGCGATATAGTTTGCAATCGCACCTTCGCCGAGATCGAAAACAAAATTGTCGCCATTGCCCAGTTCAACATAGATAGAGGTGTTCATCTGGCCGGGACGGATCATCGGAGACGTACCCATGAAGGTGACGCGCATCTCGTTGGGCTGCACTTCTTCGGTTCCGGGGAACCAGTTGGCAGCACTGTTCATCCACGGTGACGGGCGGATGCCTTCGAACAAAAGCCCCTCTTTCCACCTGTCGCCCGGCACGCCACCGAACAGGGCGGCGCGGATGTCTTCCTCGCTGGAGAGTTTCTGGACAGGCGGCGCTTGTGCAAATCCTGGTGAACTCGCGAGCAAGAGCAGGGTCGACAGCCCTACCGTGAAAGCCCAACGGCGGTAGTTTGTCATATTGCTTCCCCTTTATTGATTCGCGGAAGTCAGGCGCGGCGAAGATCGCTGCATATCCACAAATCGGATTATTACACCGATAAATGTGTGATAGTCTGGAACATCAAGAATCCGCAAATCCTTTGCCGTGGGCGCCCGGATGGGGCATTTCTTGATCAACCGGCACTTCAGCGACATCGCCCAGATCAGCGAGCTGGCGCGTAATTGGGATTTGGAGTTCCAGCAAACACAGGCGGGCCCGCTGTCTGCGCAAGTGCTGCAGCAGCTGCGGCCCGGGTTTCATTTCGGGGTGGTCGAATTCAGCCGCTGCATCAAACAGGAGGGCATCCCGCCGTTGAGCGGCCGCACGTTCGCCCTGCTGCGCAAACCGGGCCTGCTTGAATGGTGCGGGCATGCGGTCAGCCACCGCGATCTGATGGCGTTTCACCCCACGGCGGGGTTTGCCTCCCTGTCGGCACCCGGGTTCAGCGTGTATACCGTGACGCTGCCGGAGGCGATCTGGCAGCAGCAGATACGTTACCGGCTGAGCTGGGCTACGGCCGATGACTTCAGCCATGAGCATGTACTGCGGGCGTATCCCGGCCGAGTTGCTCGGTTACGCTGCAGCCTGGAACGTTACCATTGGCAACTGACCCACCCCGAGGCGGCGGGCGATGCACAACCCGTCACCGAGGACGACTGCATC
>QIDL01000347.1 GCA_003228415.1 Gammaproteobacteria bacterium
GCTCTCCTGATCCATGAGCAGTCGTGGTTCGGTATCCCCAAAGCCGGCGAATATACCAGCGATCGTGAACTCGACTTCATCGAGTTCGAGCGATCCCCCTGCGGATACCCCAATGTCCCGCGCCAATCGTTCGCTGAGAAGGCATTCATCCCTACCCAGCGCTCGATCCAGCCCGTAACGCTTCGACTCCCGCTCATCGAAGCGAGTGTAGCCGAGTGCCACCCGGCGCCCGTCTATCCGAGTGTCGATGCGGCCATAACTCTGGACCCGCTGCACGTCGGGCCGACTGGCCAGTTGCACAGCGAGCTCGCTCAAGTCACGTCCTTCGGCAACCACGAAAACATCCTGGACCAGACGCCGGTCGAGCATCTGCTGAAAGTCCTGACGAAAGCTGTCGACCATCAGCGCGATGGCAATGCTGGTGGCCAGGGCCAACGCCAGGGCACCAACCGCAATGGCCAGATCACCCGGATACCACACCAGTTCCCTCAAACCGACCTTCCTCAACAGCGAGCCGCCGCCGAGTCGGCGGCTGAATCCACGTAACCACTCGAGCAGCGGTCTGACCCCGAGCAGTACCAGCAGGCTTGCCGCACCGATACTGATGAATCCACCCAGCAATGAGTCGCTGATCAGGACCCCGGATAGACACGAAGCAAGCAGGATGACGACCAACAACCACTGAAGTCGAACGGATACAGACCCTCGGGACTCTTTCATGAATGCCAGCCAACCCCCCACCAGACAGACGCCGATCGCGCTGCCGACGGCCTTGATCAACACCCACCTCTCAATGTCCGGTGCCATCGAGAGTTCCGCACCGCTGTAGCCGCTGGCGCTGCGAGCCAGCAGATTGGCGAGCAGCTGACCGACTCCAATGCCAACGCCACTTGCCAGCACACCCAGGCCAAGCAGGCTCACCAGGAATCCAATCAGCAACTCGGATTCTCGAACTCCCATTTGGCGCAGACGTTGCAGAGTCTGCTGCCGACGGCGCAGCCAGATCACACTGACCTGGTAGACCAGCAACCAGGCCACAACCAATGCCAGCGAACCAAGAGCACCAAGGTTGAACAACACCGATCGCGCAAATGCCAGGCTCGGCAGCTCTGACGCCATCGAGCGCACCCGCCAGCCCGGCAACGCCCACTCATCCAGCACGACGCCCGCGGAAAATCCCGGTAGCAACCGATCGGCCCAGGCTATCAGATCGATGGGCGGCGAGCGGGTCATCACCGCTATTCGTGACAGCGCGTTGTCATTCCATCCAAGGACTTCCTGAGCCGTGCCGATATCGGTCAGCATCACTCCACCCGGTACCGACTCGTGGCTGAAGGCTATCGTGAACTCACCGGCACCAATCTGAATGCTCTGGCCCTCGACATATCCCGACTGCCCGGCGACGACCAGCTCTCCGGGCGCCAGAAACGCCAGGCCCAGCACCTCGGATACCCCGGAGAGCCCATCGAGACCGACGATGGAGTATGAGCTGGCATCGACGATCATCTGACCTTCGATGAGCGGCATCATCCCGACAATTTCCGGCAGTTTCCCGGATCGCCAACTGGCTCTGAGATCAAAGTAGTCTTCCATGGTGAGATCGGTTTTCTCGAGCAGGTGGGAAACCGATCGAAAATAGCGCGGCGTAACCTCTTCCAGGCCGGCAACCACGCGCATGCTGATCTGGTGCACGGCAACGATGGAACTCACCCCCAGCATCACGCCCACAAACACCGTAAAGGTGCTCCACGGCGCCAACTTCAAGAATCGCAACTGGCTGGTGGTGAGAAGTTTCAACGACCCAGTCGCACGATCTGACCGGCACGCTCCGCGATCGCTTTGTTGTGCGTCGCCATTACCAGGGTGCTGCCGACCGCCACCACCTCACGAATCAGCAGATCGATCACACGCTCGGCGTTTACCGCGTCCAGATTTCAGGTCGGTTCGTCCGCAAGCACCACGGTCGGTCGATGGGCCAACGCTCGTGCAATGGCCGTACGCTGCCTTTCACCACCCGAGAGATGGGCCGGGAAATCATTCAGGCGAGCGACCAGACCCAGACTTTCGAGCCGCGAGAGGGCCTCGGCCTCCAGCTCTTCAAGACCATTCAATTCCAGGGGCAGCATCACGTTTTCTCTGACGGTCAACGTTGGCACCAGATTGAAAAACTGAAACACATAACCGATATGGCGGCGGCGCAGCCGTGTTCGAGAGGACGCGCTCAGGCCGGTGTAAGCAACCGTGCGACCTTCGCTGCACAGCTCGATCTCGCCCGCATCGGCTTCCAGAATCCCCGCCAGTAGATTCAGCAACGTGGACTTGCCGGAGCCGCTCGGCCCCACCAGGGCGACCACATCGCCTGCCCCAGCGCTCAGATTGATGTCGTCGAGCACCAACCGGGTCTCTTGTGCGTCCTGAAAAGACTTCTGCAAACCCCGGACCCGCAGGATCCAGCTCATCGGAGTGTCTGCATGCCCTGTTGATGCAAGTCATCGGTGAGCGTTGGCAGGTGGGTTTCCTGCAGTACCGCATCGAATATGGCGTCCACGCTGGCATAGTCGCGAATACTTTCGAGAGTGATGAGCGTCGGAGAAATCATCTGCCAGCGCCCGCTTGCGCCGGCTTCGAGCGCTGCAGCCGCTGACACCCAGTGCTCTCCTGCTGTCTCCCAGGCGTGAGCCCGGGTGTCCTGATTGGTCGGCATGCGGGCGATAAAGAAGCGGGTATCGAACCGGCGCGGCGCAGATTCAGGCGTCAGCCAATGGCTGAAATAGAGCAGGCAATCGGCAGCCAGAACCAGGTCTTCCTCTGCGCACAGATCCGCCATGCTGATGCCACCATCGATCAGGGACTGTCGATAACCGTTGAAGCGTTCCAGTTCCAGGGTGTCCACCATCTCCAGAAACTGCCCTTCCCGCCTGGCCAACAACACCCCACACTCTTCAAAGCACTCTCGAATCGCAGCCACCCAGTAGCGCTGCCCACCTCCGCCGACACCCAGCAGGCGGTCAGCGTCCGCTTGTGCGCAACCGCTGACGCAGCCTTCCAGCAGATCCTGATCGTCGACCTTACCCCCTGGAAACACGTGCAGATCCGGAAAGTCCACCCCGCCCGGCCGCTGCATCATGAAGACTTCAGGCCCGTCAGGGGATTCCCGCAGCAACAACACGGTTGCTGCCAGACGGATGTTCTGGCGGGTCAGGGGTTGCATCTCGGAAGTCACAATAACAAGAGCCTAGCTGTTGCGTGAAAGTGATATCAGATTGCCATCTCTTGTTAAGCGACCGGATCAGAGATAAATTCGGTCAGGCCTTTTGACGACAAATTCGGTCGGACGTTGTGCATGAAAGAACAGCCCTACAAATACATGGTCCGCCTCCCTCCAAGTATGCGTGACCTGATCCGGGAATCGGCCCGTCACTATCGTCGCAGCATGAACTCGGACATTGTAGCGCGTCTCCACCAGACCTTCAGCGGACTGCCTGATACGTCTGCTGTCAGAGACATTGAGCCGCACATGCACGAACAGTTCGAAAAGCTGTTTCGCCAGGAATTGAGCGAAGAGGAGGAACAACTGATACGAAACTACCGAGGTTTGTCGAGTAAAAAGCGCGAAGCGCTACAGAACCTGCTGATTTGACTCACCAACACCGAACAGAATTGAGATGAACGACTTCGCGCTGGCACCCTATTCCCACCCCACCACCATCTGCTTTCTCGATGACAACGAGTCGTTTCTGCATAGTCTGGACCTCGAACTGCCTGGCACCTGGGCGGTGCGAACCTTCTCCGATCCGCTGGTGGCGCTGGAGTTTCTGAACCGGCCTGCCGAATTCCCACCTCTCATGGATCGCTGCTTTTCCCTGCAGCGGCAGGAAGGCGCACGAGCACTGATCCACCTGGATCTCAGCTTGATAGAACAGGAAATCAACCACGTTCAAAGATTTCACCGTAACTCCGTGGTGATGGTCGACTACGCAATGCCTGCCATGGACGGTCTGGAATTCTGTGCGGCATTGAAAGATCCCTTCATCCGCAAGGCCATGCTGACCGGCGTCGCGGATGAAAAGCTGGCGGTGGAGGCATTCAACGCCGGGCTCATCCATCGCTTCATTCCGAAACAGACGATCGATCCGGTCGCGGTCATACGCAACTTCACTATCGATCTACTCCACGACTATTTCAACCAGTACACGGCTCGGCTCAAGACAACACTCGCCATCGATCCACCCGGCTTCCTGATCGATCCAGCCGTCGCCGGATTCGTGGAAGCGCTCATGCAGCAACACGGACTGGTGGAATACTATCTGGTGGACGATCCGCCAGGATTGCTCATGTTGAAGTCCAATGGCGAAATCTGGCGTGTCGCCATCCTCAACGACGAAGACATGACAGCACAAGCCGAGAAAGCTCGCAGGTACCAAGCGCCTGACAAAATACTGGACGCCATGAGTTCCGGCAACGCGATCGCGTTCCTTGCCGGTAATTCACCCGCCGATTATTTTGGTGAGGAGGGATTTCCCTGGGAGGAACAGATTCAACCCGCCAGCTCGATTCGCGGTGCGTCGATCACCTGGCACATTGCCATCTGGAAAAATGCACCCGGCGACGTCGACTTCGACCCGGCAACCGCCTGCTACGACGCCTACCTGGCCTCCCTGTGAACCGATGAGGGATCCAGGGTCCCTAACCTCTACGTAAATGGCCCGGCAGCAGCCAACGCTCCAGAGCCTCGAACAACAGTTCCGTTGCCACCGCCAGCAAAGCGGCCGGCACCGCCCCTTGCAGAATCAGGCCAACGTCATTGAGCGCAAGGCCGGTAACAATCGGATCACCAAGCCCGCCCGCGCCGATGAAGGCGGCCAGGGTTGCGGTGCCGATGCTGATGACGGCCGCGGTTCGGATTCCTGCAAAAATACTCGGTAGAGACAGCGGCACATAGACAAAGCGCAGTTGTTCCCACTCTGTAAGACCCATCGCCAGGGCCACGCGCGTCAGGGTGGGGTCCAGAGTCGTCAGGGCGGTGAGGGCATTGCGCAATATCGGCAGCAGGGAATAGAGAAACAGTGCGATGATCGCCGGTAGCGGACCGATACCGAACAGAGGGATCATCAGCGCCAGCAGGGCGATGGAGGGAATCGTCTGCAACAAGCCGCAGAAATAGGTCACACCCTTTGATAGCGCCGGCATGCGGAAAACGGCCAGACTCAGACCAACGCCCACCAGTATCGCGCCAAGCAGGGCGATACCGGTGAGCTTCAGGTGTTGTGTGGTATTGACCGCGAGCGAGCGCCACAGACCATTCGACGTATCGCGCCTTTGCGCCAGGCCCCAATCCACCAGAAATTCGTTTGCAACTTCCGCGAAGGTGCGCCCGTTGAAAACGACTTCCGCATTGAGTGACTGCATCCGCGTATCGTCGATCAGATCGGCAAGCCCCTCGATCGCGGTTTTGACATCGTCCGCCAGCGCGCTGCGCACCAGAGGTGCCGCGAGATACTGCGGGAAGTAGCCAAGGTCGTCTCGCAGCACCACCAGGTCATAGCGTCGAAGTTCTCCATCGGTGGAATAAGCGTCCGTCACGTCGATGCCGCCGTCGGCGACCGCCTGATAAGCAAGACCGTGTTCGATACCGACGGCATCCGCCTGGAGATCGTAAGTCCTGGCAAGCCCCCGCCAGCCATCATCACGTTCGAGAAATTCATGGCTGACCACCACGTTCAGATCCCCGTGCGCGGCCAGGTCGCCAACGGATGTCAGATTCAGCGACTGGGCCAGCGCACGCGGTGTCACCATGGCATAGGTGTTGTTGAAGCCAAACGGCTCGAGCAGCTCGATACCACGATCCGCAATCAGTTCGTTCAAGGCACCCCGCCCCATCACTTCCGGCACACCGAGAATGGCCTGACCCAGCGTGCCGGTATATTCCACATAGAGATCGATCTCGCCCGTCACCAGCGCTTCGAAACAGATCAAGGTCCCGCCGAGCCCGAAACGCCGCTCCACCGGGTACCCGCGATCTTCAAGCAACTGGGCGATGATCTCCGCCAGCAGATAAGACTCGTTGAAGTTTTTGCTGGCCACTCGAATGGGCTCCGTGCCATGAACGGCCAGCGCCCAGAACAGAGAAGCTACAGCGAGTACCCACCTCATTCGAGTTGACCTCGAAGCAACGCGGCCACGTAGTCGCCATCCGGCTTTGCCAGCACATCCGCAGTTGGGCCGGCCTGGACCACCCGGCCCTGGTTGACGATGACCAGCGTGCTGGCAAGCTTCACCGCTTCACGCATATCGTGTGTGACCAGCACCGTGCTGACGCCTTCATGTCGCTGGACATTCTGAAAGCTCTCATAGACGCCAACCCGGGTAATCGGATCCACCGTCGAGAAAGGCTCATCCAGCAACAACAGCCGCGGCTTGAGCATCAGCGACCGGCACAAACCAACCCGTTGCTGCTGACCTCCTGAAAGCTCGCCGGGATATCGGTCCGATACGTCTTCCGGCAAGCCCATCTGTTCGAGGAGCGACGCATAACGCCCTTCGATGTCCGCGCTCGCCCAGCCCTCGAGCCGCGCAAGCAACACCACGTTGTCACGATTGGTCATGTGCGGGAACAACCCGGCCCCCTGCACCGAGTAGCCTATCCGGCGACGGAATTTGACCAGATCTTCGGGTATCGGCTCTCCGAATACGCGAATCGTACCCTGATCCGGCCGAACCACAGCATTTACCAACTGCAGCAGCGTGGTCTTGCCACTGCCGCTTTCTCCCACGATCGCCGTGGTTGCCCCGGCTGGCAAGGACAGGTTGACATCGTCGAGCACAAGCTGGCCCGGCACAAAAGATTTGCCTATTCCTTCGAAGCTGACACAGGCGTTCATGAGAGGGGTTCAGCTGGAGGGATACAGAGCGGTAAGCCTGCGCCCATGGTCGGTGAGCTCATCGACCATTTCGAGTGTTCTCCCGGATGCTGGTTCATCCAAAGCTGCCGCTCGAATCGACTCCAGTATCTCGAAGTAGGTTCCAAGCGTGAGCCACGGCGCCTCGGTGGCATTGAGCTTGGCGGATACGAAGTCGTGCCAGTCCGCGGCTTCATCCGAGCTCTGCTGATCCGGAAAACTACGAGCCTTGAGGCGACTCACCAGCAACGGTAGCCGTTTGTCATGGAAATCCAGCACATCCCAACCGCCGGATTTTACAGAGGCGAGAAACGCATCACAGCGGCTCCGATCCGCATCCTGCAGAAAGCCATCGTAGAGCGCCGCGTCCACATCCGCCGCGGCTTCCTGGGCACGACCGGCATACACCCGCATGATTCGCTGTGCGACCCCGGGCTTCATCAGCCGCCGCTGGCGCTTTTCGATGTCCTTCTTTTTGAAGCCGATGCGCGACCAGTTCTCTTCGTCCAGCACATCCAGACTGGCCACGAACGGGCAGCGATTTATTCGAATCTCTTTCAGCGGCGGTCGATCCACATTGCCTCTGGTAAAGAGCTTGTCGCGGATCTGTTCTGGTGACCACTGCAACAGCGGCTCGATGTCCTGACTGAGATCGGCAACGATGACGGAATTGCTGTTGGTGGGATGCCGGCACAGTGACATCACCGGCGCCGAGCAGTAGCGCTCGCGCGGATACATACCTGAAACATGCAGACAAACCCGACTGCCGAACGGTTCCAGCAGCTTCCTGATGGATTTCTTACGCCGATGATCGAAAAAGTAGTCATAAAGGCGCGGTTGAGCTCGCTTGATCATCCGTGCCACCGCGACGGTGGCGCGCACGTCCGATAGCGCATCGTGCGCATTCCCATGATCCAGCCCGTTGGCACGAGTCATATCTTCCAGCCGATAGGCTGGCAACCCCTCTTCATTGGTTGGCCAGACAATCCCATCCCGTCGCAGCGCGCCGGTTGCCCGCACCAGATCGATGATGTCCCAGCGGGAGTTGTCGTTCTGCCACTCACGGGCGTAGGGATCCATGAGCATTCGATAGAATCCGAAGCGAATGAACTCATCGTCAAATCTCAGGCTGTTGTAGCCAGCCACACAGGTCCGGGGTTTGCTGAATAACTCTCGAATGTGCTTGAGCGTCTCGAATTCCGAGATACCCTCACTGTGCGTCAGTTCAGGCGTGATACCGGTCACCAGCGAAGCATGCGGATCTGGCAGCACATCATCGGGCAGTCGGACATAGGTGCAGTACTCATCCCCGACCGGGTTCAGGTCCATGTCCGTCCGAAATCCACCGAACTGAACGATTCTATCCCAGCGGGGCTCCGTGCCAGACGTTTCCAGATCGTACCAGTACAGCGATTGAGCCATTCACTCTCTCAAAATTCCTGAATATCGCGAAGCCGTTTCGACAAACCGGCGGTTGCGTTCCCGGGCCACCATTGGCATCTTGCCCTGCCATGACTTCCGCCACCACTTCAAAATCGGCCATCGGTCCGAAGCAGTTCGCTTTAGCTGGCGGTCCTGCCCTCGCGCTCATGGCAGCATACCTCATGTTCAGCGTCGGTTTCTCCAGCGCCGCGGCGATCACCGGGGGCATTACCGTGATCTGTGTGGTCTGGTGGGTCTTCGAACCCATCCCGTTACCGGCGACCTCTTTCATTCCCCTGGCCTTGTTCCCGCTGCTGGGCGTTCTGACACCGACCGAAGTCGCTCAATCCTACGGCAACAGCCTCATTCTGCTTCTTCTGGGCGGTTTCATTCTGGCCACGGCCATCGAGAAGAACGGCGCTCACAGACGTATCGCGCTCGCCATGGTGAAAGCCTTTGGCGGGACCTCGAGCCGCCGTCTGGTATTCGGGTTCATGGCCGCCTCTGCTGCCCTGAGCATGTGGATTTCCAACACGGCAACCACTCTCATGCTGCTGCCGGTGGCACTGGCTGTGGTGGAAAAGTCGGAGGATCCGGAACTGGCCACACCGCTACTGCTCGGCATTGCCTATGCCGCCAGCATCGGCGGTATCGGCACACCCATCGGCACTCCGCCAAATGTGATCTTCATGGGAGTCTACGAAGCCACCACCGGCAGCAGTATCCCGTTCGTTACCTGGATGAGCTGGGCCGTACCCATCGTCCTGGTATTTTTGCCGATCGTGGCCATCTATCTGACCCGCAAACTCTCTCATACGGGTACCGTGACTCTGCCCGAAGTGGGGCGCTGGCAAACAGCCGAAGTCAGGGTGCTGATGGTATTCGCCGCAACCGCATTTTTCTGGATCACCCGCCAACAACCCTTCGGTGGCTGGAGCGAACTGTTCGATCTGAGCGCCAGCAATGACGCCATGGTCGCGCTCATCGCGGTGGTCGTGATGTTTCTCGTCCCGGACGGCAAAGGCAACAAGCTGTTGGACTGGGAGACGGCGGAACGAATCCCGTGGGGCATGCTGATTCTGTTCGGAGCAGGAATCACGATCGCCAGTGCCTTCACCGCCTCAGGTCTGAGCGAAATCGTCGGCTCGGCACTATCCGGCCTGTCCGCATGGCCGCTGTTGCCCATCTTGTTCGTCATCTGCCTGACCGTCACGTTTCTTACCGAAACAACGAGCAACACAGCGACGACCACACTGCTCATGCCGATCCTCGCCGC
>QIDL01000222.1 GCA_003228415.1 Gammaproteobacteria bacterium
AGGCCGACTGGCAGGGTTCGCCGGAACAGTCGAGACAGGCGGCTGCGTTGACCTCGAGCGCGCCGTACTCGAGGCGGGCGAACTCCACATCCTTATAGTCGGTCGCGTACATTCGCGTGCGCAGCACGTCGGCAATCGGCACGTCATAGGGGCAAGCGCCTGCGCAATCGTTACAGGCCTGACGACAGTAAGTTGCGCCGTTGAGCGTCACATATCGATGCAGCAGGTTGAGATCGGTCTGCGACATCCGGGTAGTACCCGAGGCGCCAAGATATTCGTCGATCTGCTCGGCGCTGGTCATGGATATGATCAGCGCATCCACGTTTGGATTGGACAGGGTCCAGCGAAAGGCCGCCTGGGCGAAGGTGGCGCCGGTGGCCTCATAGGCGCGCATATCGTTCAAGCGTGCACCCATCAGGGTTTTCATGGCTACCACACCGATGTCTTTCTGCTTTGCCCGGGCCAGCACGGCCGGCAGTCCGGTCTGGGTCGCGATTCGATCAAACGAGCGGGTCAGACTTTCGTAGAAGGCTGGATCCTGACCGAAGTTATATGACACCAGCATGACGTCGATCAGATCTTCCGCCACTGCATGATCGAGCACCTCGACCAGCCTGCCGGCATGGCCGGACACGCCGGTGAAGCGGATCTTGCCCTGGCGCCTGGCTCGCTCGGCGAACTCGTACCACTCCGGGTTGATGAGACGATCGAGAGCGTTCACCGCATGGTTGAAGAATACGTCGACGTAGTCGGTTTTCAGTCGTCTCAGACTTTCTTCCAGTGCTCGCATGATGGCGTCCCGGTCCGTGTCTGCCCGGACCTGGGTCTTGGAAACGATGGTGATGCGGTCACGGACATCCTGCAGCGCGTTGCCGATGACCTTTTCGGATTGTCCGCGGGTGTAGCTATCGGCGGTGTCGAAATAGTTCACTCCTTTGTCCAGCGCGTGGCGGACCAGGTCTTCCTGCCCGGTGCGCAGCCGACTGCTGCCGAAGGAAATGTCGCTGATTTGAATACCGGTGCGGCCAAGAGTGCCGTAGCGGATGACTCTGGCCTTGCTGTGGTCGGTTGTGACCGAACCTGCCAGCGGGCTGTGTCCCAGCGTCAGCAGGCCCGTGGTCACGGCGCCGAGCTCGAGGAATTTGCGCCGGTCCAATGCCGTGGTCGAGGGATGTATCTGCTCAGGTGTTCGCCGCTGATCGTCCATCGGTCAAGGGTAACGCTGACTCGTGGCCAAGTCGACGCAACTCATCATTGGTGATCCTGCCAGTGCGGCGCCGCTGATCGGCCTGGAATTGTCTGCTGCGCGCCATGCGGTCCTGGTCTAACATGCGTTCTTCCTGTACCGGTTTCGTAGCGAGGATCGAGGTACGATGATCGAACTCAGGTTCACGGCATCTGGGTGCATGCTGCTGGCGATGCTGGTCTGGTGGGGTTCGGCGACCGCCAGTACGGACCCGTTGTTCGCCTCTCAGGAGGTACTCGAGGTGACGCTGGTCGGCCCGTTCAACAAGCTTGCGCGGGACAAGGCCGAAGAACCCGAGGAACGACCCGGGCAGCTGAGCTACGTGGATGCCTCCGGAGTCCAGCAAACGCTCTCCGTGAAACTCAGCCCCAGAGGTAAATCGCGCCGCGATCGCAAGGTTTGCACCTTCCCGCCGCTCAAACTCAATTTGAAAAAGTCCGAGGTCAAAGACACGCTGTTTGCCAAACAGGGCAATCTGAAGCTGGTGACGCACTGTCGTTCACCAGAAAGGTATCAGAGTTTTCTGTTGAAGGAATTCCTGGTCTATCGGATCTTCAACGAGCTCACTCCTGTGAGTTTCAATGTCCGGTTAATGAAAATAACCTATGAGGACAGTGAGTCGAAGCGCGATCCATTCAGTCGTTACGGCTTTGTCATCGAACATAAGAAGCGGTTGGCGAAACGCCTCGACTCCACGGTCATGGAACCGATGGAGAGAATTGCCGTCAACAGTCTCGATAGTGAACAGGCCGCCATCGCCGAGCTGTTCCAGTACCTCGTCAGCAATACCGACTATTCCTTTATCGCACCCCCTGTGGACGACAACTGCTGCCACAATGCCGTGTTGTTCGATGCCGGTGATGGCGGGTATATTCCAGTGCCTTACGATTTCGATCGGACCGGTCTGGTGAGCCCGCCCAACGGCCAGCCGGATGCCACTCTGGGTCAACGCAGTTTTCGTGATCGCGTTTTTCGTGGCTTCTGCCATGACGATGCGGTGATGACGGCTGCCTTGGAGAAGACCCGTGCGTCACGCCAGGCGATTGAGCAACTCATTGCCTCCCAGATTGATCTCGACAGGCGCTCCAGGGATCAGACGCTGAATTTCGTCGCCGCCTATTACACGATCATCGACAATGAGAAGAAGCGCAAACGCGAACTCAAGTGTCGGGAACTGCATTGAGCCAGTTGACCACCAGCTGGCCTGTGCGTGGGTGGATGAGATAGCCCAGGGCGCTGTGCGGATCGGATGAGCCGTAGCGCTCGGTCAGATTGTATACGTGGTAGTCCTGAATACGGCTGATCTGCTTTGATGAGAGCATGGACTGAAAGTCATTGGCCACCGTTTCGTCGTGGCAGTACGGATCATCTTCGGCGGCGATATTGAACCAGTTGATCAGCATGTTGGGATAGTCATCCGGCTGTCCGAGCAGATTGCGTTTCACATCGTCATCCGCCAGCGGAGAGCCGAGTGTGATCCAGCTATGCACGCGACGGTTCGGGCGCGAATCGTCTCGGCGGGCATCGAAAAAAGCGTCGTAGCAGATGACGCTGCCGGTACAATGAGAAATGATCAGGACATGATCGCCGCGATCGAGTGCGGTGTTCAGCGGCCCGAGAAACCTGTGCCTGAGTGACTGGGCCTGAGTCGAATCCGCCCAGTAGGCAGCCAGCTCCGGCATATAGCGGGCGAGACGTTTCTGCCCAAGCCCCAGCAGCCGGAAAACGGGCACCCCGATATCGGCAAGAAACTCCCTCAGCGGTGACTGCCCGGGCAGCGCCTCGTAGTTCGATCGTCGGAACAGCTTGGCCGATTTCAGCTTTGCGAGCGCACCGAATGCATTTGCCAGGTCGGCGAGGTCCATGGACTCATCGTAGTTTGCCGCTTCGGGGTCATATTCGCGGGTGAAGTCCCCATAGTAGATCATCCGGACGTTGACGCCCTCCAGGGACCGTTGATGATCACGCTGGAGCCCGTGTGTGAGCGCTCTGATCCAGGATTCTTCCAGCTCTTTTGCGGCCGGCTTCACGCCACGACCGTGGACCAGCAACAGGGTGCGTTGGCGAGACTGTGTTTTCCGAATCTCCGGTGGGTTGGTTTCCGGTGAATTCACACCCTTACCGGGCGGGATGGTAGACACTCAAACGTCCTCTCGATTTGATTTTACCCCTGCCGTCGCCTTCGTCGGCAACTATCAGACGACCGTCTGCAGTCAACGCAACGCCTTCTGCTCGAGCATGCCTGGATTCCGGAAGCTTCGCGACCGCCACCGGTTGTCCGGATGTCGTCAATTCTAACAGCAGGTGCTGGCGACCGGCGACGAGGAGGAGGTTGCCGTTTCCGGCTACCGTGATGGCCGTCGGCTGAACTCGTTTTTCATAGAGCGGCGCCAGATCGCGGCGTGAGACCGACAGTGTTGCGGACGAATCGAGACTGGCGGTGTCGAGGAACCAGCGATAGATTCTGATCGCGACTTTCTTGTCTTTCTTCGGCAGGTTCTTGCAGGCTATCAGCAGCGCCCCTTCAACAGCCAGATAGGTCAGCCCTTCGACCTCACAGTTGACGTCGGTTCTGTGACGTTCGAATGGCACCTGATCACCGTCGCGGCCGATATGGGTCTCGTACAGGGTGCCGGTGCTGGTGATCAGAAACAGCCGATCGCGGGCGACGGCGATTCCCTCGAAGTCGGCTTTCACCAGTCCTTGCAGGGCGAAACGACCAACCACCGCGCCTCTGGAATAGTCGAGCTGGTAGATGATGCCGAGTTCATCACCGTGGGCAAACAGGCGATCGTCGCCATCCAGAGCCAGCCCGGAGATCTCCCGGAGCGCCTTGGGCAGCTTGAACTGAGTGAGTTTCTTCAGATTGTAGTGCGCGTCGGCAATCTGAAAGCCCTGATCCTCGACAGCACCCGGCCCGGTGGTTGCCTCCGAACAGGCGAGGAGAGAACCCGCGAAGAGAGTGCTGGCTATGACGCTAAGACAGGTGTGCACTTTGCTGGCTTCGCCCGGACAGCAACAAACTGCTAATCATCTTCTTTGCGGTAATCCCGTCCGGTGAGAAAAGCATAAAAAGGGGTATTCAGGTTTTTCCCGTAGTCGAGCCGCCACAGCGCCAGCGTGGTGTAAACGAACCCGATGGAGATGATGGTGGAGACTCCCACGGCGGAGATTCCAGAGCCGAGCCCGATGGTGATTGCGGAAAATATGTACAAGGTGTGAGCGGGTTGGGAAAGGGTGAAGCGGAATCTTACCGCTGCTACGACGCCTGCCAGACTGAAAGCGAGCGCTATGCTGTTCTGAACGATGGTGGCGATACCGGCGACGATAATGGGCAGGATCAACATGGTCTGGGCAAAAGAGCGATCCACCTGGTCATCCGGGGTGGTGATGAAATAGACCCAGGAGATCGGGATCATGAGTACGGTGCCGGACACGATGGCAATACCGAGCCGGGACGGGGTGGTTTCGTCGAAGATGGTGGAACCCATGATTTCCATCTGCTGAAAAGTATCGGCGCCGCGCCCGATCAACGCTTCGATGCCACCGATAGGCAGGTAGGGTTCGATTCCGGGGAAAAGGAAAATGGTCAGTTGAAAAATGGCTATTGCGATACCGTAGTAAACCGTCATGACTAACAAAGGAGCAGATACCCTGCTGGACTTTCTCATATCAATTCTCCACTGGCCAGGAATCGAGTATCTGCTGTCTGCGTTGATCTATCGCTCGAATCTGGCGTTTGCCGAGGAACTCGCCGAGGGTCTGTTCTAACGCGTCCAGGTCCAGACTTGCAAGCCGCGAGTGGAGGCCGGCAGGTATCCTTGTCTCAGTTTCTCTGAGATATTCTGGTCGACGCGAAGTGGTGGGAAAGGCGGATTCGTGCCCGTTCAGGTACATCAACCAGGTTGCGCGGTCGTAGTGGATGTTGTCGCCGTTGCGGGCTTCGTTGCCGATGAGCATGTCGAAGGTGTACATCAACTGATAGTCGCTGATTCCCGTGCACCAGTTGGGCCGGTAAACGTTGTCAGCGATACGTCGTCTTTCGCTGATGGTATTCACCGGCATCACTTCGAGATTGCCCCGTTTGCCGTTGGCGGGGTAAGGAACGGTCACCGGCACCAGCCCGAGACCCAGCGATTTGTCCAGGTGGTATGCGGCGAGTTGCAGCCTTTGTGCCTGTTTCGAACCGGCAATGAAGGTCGCGCTATAAGAACGCCCCGAAAGCGACAGCGACAATGCATGTCCTGGTTGCAGATTTTTAACGGAATCATCGGGTAGTCGTTCCAGCGCTTTTCGCAGCGCGGTGGTGAATTCCGCCTCGTCACCGGTGCGGAGGTCTGTCGGCGTAGCTCCCAGTCTCTCTTCCAGTTCACCGGCAGAATTCAACTGCCACGCTGTGAGACCGCCGTTTTCTATGATCACCGCGCTCGGGCGGCCCTTGTAGCGGCTGGCGAGCATGCCGGTGTCGGCAAGAACGGCCCGGCCATCGAAGCGGGTTTGGACGTAGCGCGGAAAAGTCGGCGTGTGGCCCATGACCACACGTTTCAATGCAAGTGCATGAAGCGTGCGCTCGAACCGCGGACGCTCGATCAACGAATGACAGGCCGCGGTGCCCCGATACCAGGACGGGCCGGAATCGTTGAACGTCACCGATTCTCGAAGCTTCAGTAACGTTTCGGGTAGCACGGCATCCGCTTTGACAGGCTCGGATGTGAGCGGGTCCTGCCAGCGGGGCAACACGCCCCGGGCGATCAGTTTGCCGCCGATACGCATCACGCTATCGATCTCCGTGCGAACCCTCTGATTGTACTCATCGAAATTCACAAAACCTTCGGTGAAATTCTCAGACAAGCCACCGTGAACAAATGCGGTGTCGTTCAGTACCAGCACCTGCGGTAGCGACAACAGCCATTGGCCATAGCGGCCGCTATCACTGAATGCGTGTCGATGGCCGAAGAAGCCGGGTGGAAACCGATTGTTGAAGGCCAATTCCGGATTGGTCTCGTCTGGATGGTCAATCTGGTACCCGGCAAGTGCCTCGCTGCGATCCGCAGCACTTTCGTCAGCGGCGAACGCCGCAAATTCCTCGGCTGCGACATAACGCATATCGCCGGTGAGATTCATGATCTCGTGATTTCCGAGCACCACGTGGATCCGGCCACCGCTCATCGGTGCTTGTGTTTCCAGGGCGATGAGCAGGTCCATGACCTGCCGTGACCCGGGGCCGCGGTCGAGCAGATCGCCCAGGCTGACCAGGTGGGTTGCGCCGCCGGTCCAGTGATCTTCGGAATCGATGAGGTCGAGGGAGCGCAGCAGGCTTCGAAGCGCATCGGCCGCGCCGTGGACGTCTCCGAAAGCCACAATCTTCTCAATTCGCTCAGCAGTAACCGTAGCGGCGCCGAGAACGGCTGTCGACAAGGTGCTCCCCGCGATGAGCAGGATCAACAGACCGTATCGATTCATGAATGCCTCCTCGATCTCGCGAGTGTACACCGCTTGCAGCGGTTCGCGGGGTCCTGCTTCCTGTGGTCGACGGGCTTCGTTTACACTGTATCCTGAATGTTCGATCCTATGCTTCGATCCTATGCTTCGATCCTATGGAGAGACGGATCGTACATAATGTGGCAGCAGGTCCACTTGGCATGCGGGTCCGCGAGGCATGCGGGTGGTGCCAGATCCGGCAAAGACCCTCCACTGGACGAGTAGCAGCAATGGCAGGCACTGATTTATTTGATCTGGATGGCCGTGTGGCCTTGATCACTGGCGGTAGTCGAGGGCTGGGACTCGAGATCGCCCGCGCCTACGCGAACGCTGGCGCCAATGTGGTGATTGCGAGTCGAAAGCTCGAAAATTGTGAGGCGGCGGCCTCTGAGATTCAGGCCGACTCGGGTCGCGCCTGCTTTGGCGTTCAATACCATGCGGGACAGTGGGTGGATAACGAGCGGGTACTCGATTCTACTTATGAGCGCTACGGGCGACTCGATGTGCTGGTCAACAATGCCGGAATGTCGCCGCTGTACGAGTCGCTTGTCAGCGTCACAGAAGCCTTGTACGACAAAGTTCTGGACGTCAATTTGCGCGGACCGTTTCGACTTTCCGCGTTGGCGGGAGAACGGATGGCTGCCGCGGGAGGCGGCTCCATCATCAACGTCAGCAGCATAGCGGCGGTACGTCCAGCCCCTGCCGAATTGCCTTACGGAATGGCCAAAGCCGGGCTCAACGCGCTTACCCTCGGCCTGGCTCGGGCCTACGCACCGTCGGTGCGGGTCAACTGCATCATGCCCGGACCGTTTCTCACCGATATCTCCAAAGCCTGGGATATGGATGCCTTCAACGAAAATGCCAAGGTCAATATTCCCCTGGCTCGCGGTGGAGAACCCGGGGAAGTGGTGGGTGCTGCCCTCTATTTTGCCTCAGATGCCTCGAGCTATACCACGGGTGCGGTGTTGAAAATTGATGGCGGCTCAGCTTATCAGCCAGGTTGAAGGCGATACCCGGTAGTCCATCCGTCAGCCGGATCAGGAAAGCAGGTCGCGACCGATGATCATGCGCATGATCTGGCTGGTGCCTTCGAGGATCTCGTGGACCCTCAGATCCCGTACAATCCGCTCGATGGGGTAGTCCATCAGGTAGCCGTAGCCGCCGTGGAGTTGCAACGCATCGTTGGCGACTCTGGATCCGGACTCGGTGGCCTTGAGTTTGGCCATGGCGGCGAAGGCCGTCTTATCCGGCGCATCTTCATTGACCTTCAGTGCGGCTATGTGCAGCAGCGAGCGGGCCGCCGCTATCTCGGTCGCCATGTCTGCGAGCATGAACTGGGTGTTCTGAAATTCCGCGATGCTGCGCCCGAACTGTTTGCGTTCCTTGACATAGTTGACGGTCTCATCGAGGCAGCGCTGGGCGCCGCCAAGTGAGCAGGCGCCAATGTTCAGGCGGCCGCCGTCCAGACCCGCCATGGCAATCTTGAATCCATCACCTTCCCGACCGACGAGGTTTTCCACCGGCACCCGGGCATCTTCGAACATCACCATGGCGGTAGGTTGAGAGTGCCAGCCGAGTTTACGCTCGTTGGCACCGAAGCTGATCCCCGGCGTGTCCTTCTCGATCACCAGGCAACTGATGCCTCTGTGGCCATCGTCGCTGGTTCGGACCATGCTCACATAGATCTCGTTTTCACCGGCGCCGGAGATGAAGGCCTTGCTGCCGTTCACCAGGTAGTGGTCGCCCTGGCGGACCGCCCTGGTTTTCAACCCGGCGGCGTCGGATCCTGAATCCGGTTCGGTGAGGCAATAGCTGGCGATGTATTCCATCGTTGCCAGGCGTGGCACGAAACGCCTGCTGAGATCCTCGCTGCCAAAAGCGCCGATCATCCAGGTCGCCATGTTGTGAATAGAGATGAATGCGGCCGTGGAAGGGCAGCCGTAAGCCAGGGCTTCTACGATGATGGCGGCTTCGAGTCGTCCGAGTCCGATGCCGCCGGTGGCCTCGTCGGTGTAGATGGCCCCGAATCCGAGTTCTGCTGCCTTTCTGAGCGTCTCACGCGGGAATAGATGCTCGGCGTCCCAACGTGCTGCTTCCGGAGTCACTTCCTCTGCAGTAAATCGCTCGGCAAGCTGCTGAATGGCCGTTTGCTCTTCTGTCAGGTGGTAATCCATCTGTGCGGATCCCGATGCGCTACTGCATGGTCGGGATGACGAAGCTCTGGCTGGCGGCATCGCCTTCCGGCCATCGCTGAGTCACCGTCTTGATTCTGGTATAGAAACGCACGCCTTCGGTACCGTGCTGATTGGCGTCGCCAAAGGCAGAGCGTTTCCAGCCTCCGAAGGTGTGGTAGGCGACCGGAACCGGTATCGGGACATTGATCCCTACCATACCAACGTTGACCCGGTGGGCGAATTCGCGCGCCGCTTTGCCGTTTCTGGTGAAGATTGCCACACCGTTGCCGTATTGATGGTCGGATGCCAGCGACATGGCGCCTTCAATGCTGTCGCTATGCATGATCTGCAGGACAGGTCCAAAAATTTCCTCCTGATAGCTGCGCATATCGGCGGTCACATTGTCGAACAGCGTTGGACCGATGTAGAAGCCCTGCTCGTAGCCCTGCAGGGAAAACCCGCGCCCATCAACCACCAGTTCGGCGCCTTCATCGATAGCCATCTGGATGTAGTCACAGAGGCGCTGTCGATGTGCGGCGGTTACCACGGGTCCGTAGTGGGCCTGTTCGTCTGTCGCAATGCCGACCTTCAGCGCATCGATTTCCGGCAGCAACCGATCGAGCAGTTGCTTCGCGGTGCCCTCACCGACA
>QIDL01000243.1 GCA_003228415.1 Gammaproteobacteria bacterium
CTGCTCCGGGACCGTTGGTGATCCACATCTTGGTGCCATTGAGCACAAAAACGTCGCCCTTCTTTTCTGCGCGCAGCTTCATACTCACCACATCCGAGCCGGCACCCGACTCGCTCATCGCCAGGGCTCCGAGGAACTCACCAGAAATGAGACCGGGTAGATAGCGAGCCTTTTGATCGGCGTCGGCATGGCGTCGAATCTGATTCACACAGAGATTCGAATGCGCACCGTAGGACAACCCGACCGAGGCCGAAGCACGGCTGATCTCTTCCATGGCAATACAGTGCGCAAGGTAACCCAGCCCGGCGCCACCATCCGCCTCATCAACCGTTATGCCCAGCAATCCCAGCTCGCCTAATTTCGGCCACAGCTCGCGCGGGAACTGGTTATCGGCATCCACCCGCGCCGCGATCGGCGCGATCTCGGCACGCGCAAATCGTCGGACGCTATCGCGCAGCAGATTGAGTGTCTCGCCGTGTCCAAAATCGAAGTCCATAGTCGCTACCTGAACGAGTCTGCCGCTGGCGTCGAGTGATCGTGGGCGCTGAAGAGTTCGTTGTCGATCACGCCGCACTCTGCCGTTCGGGATCGAACAGCACCACTGTAGCCGGCGGTCTATGAAATTCCTCCAGCAGTCGTGCTTCCTCATCGAGCCAGCGGGTCCGAGCCCTGGCTTTGACGTGACCGTAGCCACGAACCTGCTCCGGCAGGGCCGCGATGCTGAGCGCGATGGGATGGTTCTGGCAATTGAGCCCATCAACAATCTCTGCCATGACCGCTTCGAAATGAATGATCATCCAGCGTTCCTGACGCCTCTCGCGGCTATACCCGAAGGGATCGAGCACCGTGCCTCTAATCGCCTTCAGCCGTGCCAACAGGCGATAGGCGCCTGTCATCCACCTGCCGAAACGCCGTTTCTTATTCCCGAGCAACGGTGGGGCCAATAGATATTCGAGTCGATAGCCTGGTTCGAAAACCTCATCGAGCCGAGCCTGCCAGCGGCCATCACTATACAGGCGTGCCACCTCATACTCGTCTTTAACTGCGAGCAGCCTGGCATAGCTGTCAGCCACTGCTTCGGCCAGACCTTCCGCGCCCAGAGTGGTTTCCGCCAGCTGGGCACGGCGGACCAGATTTTCGAACCTGTGTGCCAACGGCAGTCCATCATAGGCCGTTAACAGCCCCATACGGTGGGCGATCAGCGTTTCCAGATCTGTGCTCACCGACGGCTCCATGACCCGTGCACTCTGGTCTGAGTCATCGAGATCCAGAGATTCCGGCTGCCAGGCGGCAACACGGCCGAAATGGAATGATTTCAGGTTGTCTTCGACCGCTGTGCCGTTGAGCTCGATGGCCCTTTCAAGGGCCTCGATGCCGATCGGAATCAACCCCTGCTGGTAAGCAAAACCCAGCAGAAAAACGTTCAGCGTCGCAGTACCACCCAACAGACGAGTGGTCAGGTGAGCGCCGTCCACCGGTATCATCTGCCGGGTAAAGGCGCCGACCCGCTCGAGTTTCTCCGCGCCATGATCATCAGCATCCTGATGCAGAACGAATTCGGCGGTCGGCACTATCGATGTGTTCACCACGCTTACGGTGTGTGACCCGTCCACCAATCGCAGCGCATCACTGCTTGCGCCGGTGATCAGATCGCAAGCGAGCAGCAGATCCGCGCGACCGGATGCGATGCGGGTGCCATGCAGCAATCGTGGATCTTTCGCTACCCTGACGTGGCCGAACACCGCGCCACCCTTCTGGGCCAGACCGGTCATGTCCAGCGTGCTGACAGCGCTTCCGTCCAGGTGGGCGGCTGTGCCCAGAAGAGCGCTCACCGTTACCACACCGGTTCCGCCAACGCCGGCAATGAGGATGTTGGCGGGCTCACTCACCTTCAATTCCGGTTGCGGCACGCGTAAGCGAAGCTCTGCCAGATCCACATCAACTGCGCGCCGTTTTCTCAAAACACCGCCCACAACCTGCACAAACGCGGGACAGAATCCGGCCACACAACTGAGATCCTTGTTGCAGCTGGTCTGGTTGATCTGACGTTTCACACCCAGTTCGCCAACAAGCGGCTCCACGGCCACGCAGTTGGACTGTACCGAACAGTCACCACAACCCTCACAAACCGCATCGTTGATCATGACCCGAACATCGGGATCCTCAGCAAGACCGCGCTTGCGCCGCCGACGCAACTCGGTGGCACAGACTTGTTGATAAATAATCGCCGAACATCCTTTGAACGCTCGAAACCTGCGTTGCACAGCATCGAGGTCATCCCGGTGGCTGACAGGCACATCCAGCATTCGATGAGTCCGGGGTTTGTCGCTGACCACCTCGATGGGATCCACACCTTCCGCTCGAAGCTGCGCTATGAGCTGCTCGATAGACAGAGCCCCATCGACGGGTTGTCCGCCGGTCATCGCGACGGCGTCATTCAACAACACCTTGTAGGTGACATTGACTCCGCTTGCGACCGCCTGGCGAATCGCCAACAACCCCGAGTGAAAATAGGTGCCATCTCCGAGATTGACAAAGATGTGTTGTTCTTCCGTAAACGGCGCTTGCCCGGTCCAATTGGCGCCCTCACCACCCATCTGGGTAAAGGTGGTGGTATCGCGATCCATCCATTGCGCCATGTAATGACAGCCGATACCCGCAGATGCCCGACTCCCTTCTGGAACTCGAGTGGAGGTATTGTGAGGACAGCCGGCACAGAACATGGGTAATCTATCGGTCCTGGCATGCCCCTCGACCACCGATAGTTGCTGCTCGAGCGAATCGATCCTGGTGAGATATCCCTCCAGTTCCGGCGCGCTGCCAGCATCGATATAACGCGCCAGCACACGAGCGACCACGGTAACCGACAGTTCTCCAGTGCTGGGCAACAAACGCTCACCTGCCATCGAATGCTTGCCGACGATGACCAGTTCGCGCTGGGTGTAGAGCAAGCTTTTCAGTTCTTCCTCGACAAACGCTCGCTTCTCTTCCACCACCACTATGGTCTCGAGGCCCCGGCTGAAATCAAGGATCTGCTGTTGATCCAGAGGCCAGCTCATACCTAACTTCAACAGACGGATACCGGCGGCGGCGAGGGCGGTTTCGTCCGCGAGACCGAATTCCGTCAACGCCTGGCGGACATCCAGATAGGCCTTGCCGGTTGTCACGATGCCGAGCTTCGCAATCTCCGGATCGGCGACCAGCCGGTTGATCCCGTTGGCCCGGGCAAAGGCGAGGGCCAGCGGAAGCTTCACCTCATGCAGCTGAGCTTCGGTATCCAGTGCCGAGAGGTTACTCGTCAGGTGCACATCGAACTGGTGCTCGGGACAGATGAAACCCGCTCCTTCCTGGTCGACTGACCCCGATCGCGGGCGATCAACCTGGACAGTGGCCGAGCTGTCCATGTTGTCCGACAGAGCGATCAGACCGCTCCAGCAACCACTGTAGCGTGACATGGCCCAGCCAAAAAGACCGTAGTCCAGCACATCCTGCACATTCGATGGATTGAGGACAGGAATGCCCAGGTCCTTGAGCGTCAACTCGCTGTGGCTCGGCAGGGTCGACGATTTACAGCCATGATCGTCTCCCACCACCAGCAAGACGCCGCCATTGGCAGAGACGCCTGCGGTATTGGCATGGCGAATCGCGTCGCTGGCCCGGTCGAGACCCGGTGCTTTGCCGTACCAGAGGCCGAATACACCGTCGACCGTCGCACCGGGAAACAGGCCGACCTGTTGGCTGCCCCAGACCGCTGTGGCAGCCAGCTCCTCGTTGACGCCGGGTTGAAAATGTATGTTGTGCTGATCGAGCCGGGCTTTCTGCTGCCACAAGGCCTGGTCCAGTCCGCCCAGCGGAGAACCCCGATAACCAGAAACAAAACCGCCGGTGTTCAGGCCCTGGCCGGCATCCCGGCGCTGCTGGTCGAACAGCAGCCTCACCAGCGCCTGAACACCGCTCAAGAAGATCACGCCGCTGTCCTTCTCGAAACGTTCGTCGAGGCTGAATTCGGCCCGCTTGATATCGCCCATCGTCGTCCTTAATCAGCTATGTAGGCCGGGTGGTCTACCTGTGCCCGGGAGCTTAACGCCAGCTTCCTGGGATGGTGTTGCTTTTTTCCATCTCACACGCCCTGCTGGCGACGGGTAAAGAAACTGGAAGAAGCCGGGATCATCCTGCGGGCGAGCCGTCTCTGGCTCGCACTGGCAGCGCGTTTATCAACCCGCTGTTAGTCGGGCTTTATCGCAAATCGACCGCTGCCAAGCAACGCGATTACCACACCACCGAAAGCATAAAAGCCCTGGAGCTCCAGCGCCCAGCCGCCGTGCTCGCTCAAGCTGAGCAGTTCTGGAGAATGGGCCAGCAGGACCGCAAACAGCATGCTGACGAACACCAGCAGGCCGCCGATGCGGCAGTACACACCGGCGATAATCATCAGCGGCGCAACAATTTCACCCACGTATACGCCGTAAGCAATGAACTCCGGCAATCCGGCGCTGGCCAGCTGACTGCCGATCCATTTCAGGGATCCACCGTCACCCAGCTTCGCGAACCCATGAAAAAGCAGCAGGCAGCCGAGCGTCAGGCGCAGTACCATTCTGCCCAGGTCGTCGTAAAAGCGTTCGCCCACGTCAGTCTCCTCTCCGATCGTGCGGATTTATTCAGAGGTTCCCTGGCTCATCCGACCCGGACTCACCCGACCCAGTTCAGAGTCTCATTCAGGGCCCGTTCGAATTTGACGAACAACTCATCAATCTGATCTTCGCTGATGATCAGCGGTGGACACAACGCCATGGTGTCGCCCATGGCCCGCAGAATCAGTCCATGTTCCTCGCAACGCTCCATGCAATACGCGCCGACACCTTGCGCAGTCGGAAACGGTGCACCCGTGCTCTTATCAGCCACCAGCTCCACACCACCAATGAGCCCGACGCCCCTCACCTCACCCACCAGGGCATGGTCGGCCAGCAAAGCGAGCCGCTCCTGCATGATTGCCCCGACACGGGCGGCGTGGGTAAACAGATCACGCTCTTCCATCAGCTCCAGGTTCCTGAGCGCCACCGCGGCGCATACCGGATGACCGGAATAGGTGAATCCGTGGCCGAAGTTACCGAGTTCCGAGCTCATCTGAACGAAGGCTTCATACATCGTTTCCGGCAGCAGAACCGCAGAGAGCGGCAGATAGGCTGAAGAGACCGCCTTGGCAATACTCATGGTATCCGGCTCGAGATCGAAGGTCTCGGCCCCGAAGGCTCGACCGGTGCGGCCGAAGCCGCAGATGACCTCATCGTCGATGAATAGAATATCGTGCCTGGTGAGCAGAGCCTGAACTTTCCGAAAGTAGCCGGCAGGAGGTACGATAACGCCACCGGCCCCCATCACAGGCTCGGCAATGAAGGCGGCAATCGTCTCCGGGCCTTCACGCTCGATCAGAGCTTCCAGATTACCCACAATCCGATCAACGAAGTCACTCTCGCTCTCACCCTCCTGTGCTCCTCGATAGTAATGCGGGCAGTCTGTGTGCAGGATTCCGGCAATGGGCAAGTCAAAATTCTTATGGAATGGCGATAACCCGGTGAGCGAGCCCGCCGCCACGGTGACCCCGTGATAGCCTCGCTGGCGAGAAATAATCTTCTTCTTCTCGGGCCGTCCCAGTGCGTTGTTGTAGTACCACATCAACTTGACCTGGGTATCGTTGGCATCGCTGCCGGACAAGCCGAAGAACACCCGGCCCGCGTCCATGGGCGCCATGGACTTGAGCTTTTCTGCCAGAAGAATACTGGGCTCGTTGGTTTTGCCGGAAAACAGTTGCGAATAACACAACTCCCGCATCTGCTCCATGGCGACCCGGGCCAGCTCTTCTTCACCGTAACCCAGCGCAGTGCACCAGAGTCCGGCCATACCCTCCAGGTACTGCTTGCCCTGGCTATCCCACAAATAGACGCCCTTGGCCCGGGCGTGGACTCGCGGTCCTGTCTCATGGTGCTGTTTCAGGTTGGTGGTGGGGTGCAGCAGATGCTCCAGGTCCTTTGCTTCCAGCGAATCCGGGGGAAATTCATTGTGTAGCGGATCTGCCATGATCGAGAGCTCCTGGAGGTAAGTGGCTTGAACAGACTGCCGGCATATGGCGGCGTATAAAGACTCATAGTGCCTCAATCAACGAGCCGAGGCAGCACCCTGTTGAGTCAGTTGCCTCCTGGAGCTTGTTCGCAGCGTCAATCAGGCGGCGTAAAGCGCCGTGCCGGTCGGCAGACCCAACGCCTCGGCCACCCGCCGATGACGAATCTGGCCATCGTGCACGTTGAGCCCGGCAGCGAAGTGCTCGTCGGCAGCGAGGGCCGCCACCCAACCCTGTTCGGCCAGAGCGGTCACGTAAGGCAGCGTCACGTTGTTCAAGGCCAGAGCGGACGTTCGGGCAACGGCGCCCGGCATATTGGTCACACAATAGTGCACGACGCCTTCTTCGATATAAGTCGGATCATCATGCGTGGTGGGACGTGAGGTCTCGAAACAGCCACCCTGGTCGATGGAGATATCTACCATTGCGGCGCCGTCGGCCATTTGTCGAACCATCTCACGTGTCACCAGCCGCGGTGCCGCCGCACCGGGAATCAGCACAGCGCCCACCACCAGATCGGCATCGAGTACCGCATCCCGAACATTCTGCCGACTTGCCATCAGCACCCGGGCACGACCGCTGAAGTGATCGGCCAGCCAGCGCAGGCGTTCCACGGATTTATCCAGAATCGTGACGTCGGCCTGCAGACCAACAGCCATCTCGGCTGCATTGGTTCCGGCGATACCCCCACCAAGAATGACCACCTTGCCAGGTGCAACTCCGGGTACGCCTCCAAGCAGCGTGCCACGGCCACCACTGGCCTTCTGTAACGCGTAGGCGCCAACCTGGATCGACATGCGCCCTGCCACTTCGCTCATGGGGGTCAACAGCGGCAAGCCGCCGCTTGCCGAGGTCACGGTCTCGTACGCGATGGCGGTCACACCAGAGGCCATCAACGCCTCTGCCTGGGGGCGATCGGCTGCCAGATGCAGATAGGTGAAAAGTACCTGCCCCTTCTTCAGGCGCGCGCACTCCTCGAGCTGCGGTTCTTTGACCTTGACCACCAGGTCTGCGGCGAATGCCTGCTCAACCGTGCCGATCACAGCACCGGCCGTGCGGTAGTCGGCATCACCGAAGCCGATACCCTGACCTGCCCCTTTTTCAACCACGACCTGGTGACCGAGCCCGGTCAGCTCTGCAACCGAGGCGGGCGTCAACCCGACCCGGTACTCGTGAACCTTGATTTCCTTCGGTACGCCAATACGCATCTTCAGCACCCTGCTCAAATGTGAATCTGAGACCAATGTTAATGGCACCCACTCAAGGGATCGCAGCGTTTTGCGAAGTAATTTGGTCATAAATCGAAGGATTATGTTAATATATTCTCTATATCCGCAAGATTATGCGACTATGGACCGAATTGATCGCGCAATCCTCCATGAGCTGCAACTCGACGCCAGGCTCTCCAACACGGCTCTGGCGGGTCGCATCAGCCTTTCAGAATCGGCCTGCCTGCGTCGAGTTCGCAATCTGGAACGCAGTGGGCTGATCAGAGGCTATGTCGGTCTGGTGGACCAGACGCTGGCGGGATACCCGGACAACGTCTTCGTTCAGATCACTCTCGAGAGCCAGCAACGCGACGATCTGGCAGCCTTCGAAGCCGCCGTGCACTCACTGCCCGAGGTAATGGAGTGCTACCTCATGTCCGGTGAGGCCGACTACATCCTGCGTGTCATCGTGAAAGATGCCAGGGACTACGAGCGCATTCACAGCAATCATCTGACCCGACTGCCCGGGGTGGATCGAGTACATTCATCGTTTGCGCTGAGGACGGTGATCAAGAAGACCGAAGTGCCGATCAGGTCGGCGGGGTAGCACCCCGATTTCATCACCGACGGAAACTATAGATATACGTTCGGAGTCTTGATGGTAGTACTGGAATCGGGGTGTTGACGGGTTTGCCGGTGAGGGACTGTTGCCGCGCCGGGAGCGCGGCACCAAGCGCCCAGGGATGGCGCTGACTTGCTGTTAGCCACGACAACCTGATCGAAACCACGGCAAGTCAGCGAGCGTGTCCCGAACGGCAAACCCGTCAACACCCCGATTCCAGCTGTCTCGCAGATCCGAGATCGAGCGTGTTCAGATCAGGTCCGCCGGTTCCAGCGAAAACTCCTCGATCACCTGATCCGCGTAGTCGATTCGACCGGTAATCTGTCTGGGATCACCATGCACGAGACGGAGACAGGCTTCAGCCATGTGCTCCACCGGCGTGACCCGCTCCTTGTTCGACTCGTTGATGAGTTTGTGATGCATCACCCCGGGCGTAGCAACCAGTCCGGGAGAAATGACGTTGACACCAATGTTGTCTTCAAAGACTTCTTGCGCAAGGCCGGTGGTGAATCGCTCCAGCGCGGCCTTACACATCCCATAGACTGTCCCTCCATGACCCGGCATGCCCCTTTCCGGGTGAATGGCCGCGTGAGAAGAGATATTCAGAATCCAGCCCTGGCCACGTTCCTGCATTCCCGACAACACCAGCTGAGACAGCTCGAACGGCGCCCATACCTGCACATCCATCATCAGGTGAAAGCGTTTTTCCGAAAAATCCACAACGGGGATGAAGTAGGTGATCGCGGCGTTGTTAACCAGTATGTCCACACCACCGAAGGCTTGTTCCGCCGCCTTGACGAGGCCGTGACGATCTGCTTCCAGAGCAAGGTCGGCCTTGACTGCAATCGCCTCTCCCCCCGCTTCATTGATACGATTCGCCGTATCGGTAATGGTGCCAGGAAGGTAGTGTTCATCCTGCGTCACCGTGCGCGCCGACACTACGACCTTCGCCCCTTCCATCGCGTAGCGAATTGCTATCGCCTCTCCAATGCCACGGCTCGCACCGGTGACCACAGCAACCTGTCCTTTCAACACGCCATTCGAATTCGTCATCGTGTACCCCCATATGCCTGAGGCCCACTATAACGTGCTCCTCAATGCGCGGTACACTGCCTCGCGATGCGCTTTCACCCCTTGATACTGATACAGATACTGATATTGGCTTCGGGACTGCCTGCCAGCCACGCTGCAGACTTGCCTGCCAACGCGTTGACATCCGAACCGGCGCAGAACCGCTGCTTCGAGCTGGCGCAGGCCAGTGATCCGGACACCGAATCCGCCTGTTCGGATGCCATCGCCTACCTCAGCCTCGCAATCACGCTGACGATGGCGGAGCAGATCGCATTGGCCAGCGCATACAACAACCGCGCCATTGCGCGCACCCGACGGCGTAACCTCGAGGGTGCCGATGCCGACATTTACAACGCCCTGACGCTCGCGCCGGACTCCTCGAGTCTTTATCTGAATCGAGGCAACCTGCGATTGTCCCAGGGCCGGTTCCAGGATGCCCTGGCGGATTATGCCCGGGTTCTGGAGATGACCCAGGCACCCTGGGCCGCGGTCCATCGAAACAGCGCGCTCGCCTTCC
>QIDL01000179.1 GCA_003228415.1 Gammaproteobacteria bacterium
GTCGGAGCCCGCCCCTGGTTCGGAATATCCCTGACACCAGTGCACCTCGCCGCGGGCGATGCCGGGCAGGTGCCGTGCCTTCTGCTCATCGCTACCGAGTTCCAGCAGGGTCGGTCCGATCATGGCTATGCCCATGCCGACCAGCGGCTCGGGCGCGCCGATGGCCGCCATCTCTTCGCGCAGGATCTGCGACTCGGCTCGATCCAACTGCGCGCCGCCGTATGCTTTAGGCCACGTCGGTACCGTCAGGCCACGTTCACAACAGGCATCGAACCAGCCCTGAAACGCCGGGTCCGTGATCGGTTGCTTGGCGCCTCCGGCGAAATCGAGGCGCCGGCCGCGAATCTCCTGCGGACAACTTCCGCTCAACCACTCTCGTATTTCTTCTCTGAAATTTTCCACGAACGCCCACTCCGTGTTGCCGGCCTCGAGCTTAACACGCTGCGACACATCTCTTCAGCTCAGCGGCCGTTCGTGTATACGGATACCGCAAATCCGGACGTCAGCGGCAGCGTTATCGACTCGAAACCATTATCTCCCGAGCTCAGGTAATCCTCATACGGCTTCAACGTCTTCTTGAAGGTGTGGATGTTGTCGCTGACCACCAGGGCGCCGGGTTTGAGTTTCGGCTTGAGCATCTCGAGTACCGGCAGGTAGAGATCCTTCCATCCGTCCATGAACAGCAGATCGATGGGTGCGTCGACGGTCTCGAGCGTCTGCATCGCATCACCAAGCCGGATATCGACGAAGTCGGCGAGCCCCGCGGCAGTGAGATTGGCACAGGCAGCTTCCCTTTTGGAGGGCTCGATCTCGGTACCGATAACTTCTATGCCGTCGTTGTCTTTGATCGCCGCGGCCAGGTAGATCGTCGAGATGCCGAACGAGGTACCGAATTCGACGATACGCCGAGCCGCCATGGATCGTGCCAGCACGTAGAGCAAGCCGCCTTTCTCGCGGTCGATGGGAATGAACACGTCTTTCATCGCCCCAGGCGTCATAATCTCCCACAGGGTTTTACGCTCGGTGATGCCCTTCAGAGCGTGGGGTATGAGGCGGACAAATCGCAGAGGATCGCCACGAGCGGACTCGAACAGTCGGTCCAGTTCTGCTGCCGTTTTGGGATCTTTCAATGTATTCATGATGCGGGCTTCCTTCTCGATCTCGATGGAACACCGTTTGCAAGGCGCGTAGCTGCTGAAGATCTGGCGGAAGAGGTAGGAGTCGAACCCACCAAGCACGTATTCGCACCTCAACGGCTTTGAAGGCCGCGCGCCCCACCGGAGACGATGCTCTTCCACGCGGAAATATAGCACTACTTGGGAAGATCGGAACAGTTCTCCAGACTCATCGATACCCGTATCCGTTATCCGCTGACTTTGCTCAGATCTCCAACCACCTGGCGAGTGTCTCCGTCACGACGGGTAAATCCAACGCGATCGAAATGTTCCAGCACTTCGATGGCCACGTTGCGGCCGATCTGTGCTGCATCACGATACTGTCGTACGGTAAAAGGCGCTGCGTGTGCGAGCGTGTGCGCCAGTTCGGCAAGCACGGTCAGATGTGCAGGCAGGAAATAGCGAGTGTCGCTGATGCGCACCAGATATTTCTTGGTCACAAGCGGATGCAGGCGTTTGGCGAGATCTCCAGGAGATGAGCGCAACTGCTTCGCCATGTCGCCGAGGCTCGGTGGCTGTGGTTTGTCGAGGCTGGATTCCACCTTGTCGAACAGTTGTTGTTCGGGTTCGCTCAAAGTCGCTCGGTGTTGCTCGGGCGAGAATCGACCGGCGCGCACGGTGAGCTTGCCTTCGGACACCAGTTGATTGAGCAGCGCGCTGACGAACATGGCCGGTGCGCTGCCTTGAACTTCACTTTGCTTGAGTCCCTGTAATGCGTTGTCTGCTTGATGGCGCTGGTTGATCTCATCAGACAGGTCGGACAGCCAGCGTTGCCAGGTGGTCTCTCGAACGCCGTGGCCTTCAACCAGCGTACAACCTTCTTCCGATAACAGAATACTCAACGCAGAGTCGGAAAGCCCCCAGTTGCGCTGAAAACTGCTGAGGTCAACCGCTCCGATGTCCAGGTGGGCGGCCAGCGACAGTGCCGGGCTCAAAGCTGCGTCGGCACCCAACTTCATCAATCGCTGAGTTTCCCGGCGCCGACCGTCGGCAGGTTGGGTGGAGACCACACTGCCACCGCCGAGCGTACGATCCAGACCCTGATCGCGCAGGATCAGGCGGTCACCGCGTCGCAGCAGCAATGGATCCGCTGTGATGATCTCAATGAGTTCGGTCGTCCCCGGCTCGATCCGCCGCTCGGACAGCAGTGCGACATGGCCGGTCGTGTGGCTGGTGGCATGATAGACGTGTACGGGTAACCAATGGCGAACGGCGCGCGGAAAGTCGTCGAGCACACGAAGTCGAATGGAAAACTCCTGGCTGGGAAGCTCTGTGCCGGTCGATAACCATTGACCGCGGGTGACTTCATCGATTTCGACACCGGCAATGTTGAGCGCGCAGCGATCGCCGATGCAGGCTCGATCGACGATCCGATTCTGGGCGCGCAGACCTTTGACCCGCACGGATTTCATCGACGGATAAAGACTCAGCGTCTGGTCCGCTTCGGCAGTGCCCGAGTGTACCGTACCGGTCACCACGACACCGGCTCCCGCGACGGTGAATGCGCGATCGATGGGCAGGCGAAACCCTGCGTCGCTGGCGGGAGGTTGCTGCCGATCCGCCTCGGCTTTCAAGCAGGTTCTGAGCTGCTCCAGACCTTCGCCGGTTTCACTCGATGTCTCGACGATCTCGGCATCTTCGAGGCAGGAGTCGGTCACCAGCTGAGCTATTTCCCGGCGCGCTTCGAGACGGCGTTCACTGCTGACCCGGTCGCATTTCGTGAGCGCGATGGTGCCATGTTCAATGCCCAGCAGATCGAGGATCTGCAGGTGTTCGCGACTTTGCGGCATGGGCCCATCGTCCGCGGCAATCACCAGCAGAGCATGCTGTTGTGAGGAAATACCCGCCACCATGTTGTGAATGAAGCGGTGATGACCCGGGACATCCACGAAGCCCAGGGTCACGTCGCCAGCTTCCAGGTAGGCAAAGCCGAGATCGATGGTCAGGCCGCGACGCTTCTCTTCGGTAAGACGGTCGGTGTTCACGCCGGTCAGAGCCTGCACCAGGCTGGTCTTGCCGTGATCGACATGCCCGGCCAGGGTGACGATCACGGTTCCAGTTTCTCCAGGTTCGCTGCGAGCGCATCAAGCCGCTCGGCGCCGCGCATATCGAGCCATATCCTGCCTTGGTGAATGCGGCCGATAACGGGGGTATCGAGCTCCCGCATCCGGCCGAGAAGCTCCCGCAGCTGACTTTCATCGGTGTGAGAGACTGTGACCGCAATACTGTCGATGCGTCGATCAGGCAGCGAGCCGCTGCCGATCTGACAATGACTCTCACACAGGTTGAGTTCGAAGTCCGGTAGAACCGCGCTGAGTACACCCGCGATTCGTTCCGCTCGACTGCGCAGCGTAGCCAGGTCGGTGGTGAGCGTTTTGAGAAGCGGCAGCACGTCCGGGAGTGTTTCCGGCTCGTCGTAGAGCTTCAACGTCTGCTCGAGAAAGGCGAGGGTCAGCTTGTCTGGCCTGAGCGCGCGTTTGATGGGGTTCTTTTTCAACGCCGCGATCAACTCCGCCCGGCCGAGCACGATTCCGGCCTGAGTTGCACCGAGGAGCTTATCACCGCTGAAAGTGACCAGATCTGCGCCGTGGCCCAGCACTTCCTGAGGCATGGGTTCATGGGGCAGGCCATATCGGGTCAGATCCACCAGCGTGCCGCTGCCGAGATCCACGGCCAGCGGCAGATTGTGTTTGTGCGCCAGTTTTGCCAGCTCACGCACATTCACAGACTTGGTAAATCCGCCGATGTGATAGTTGCTCGGGTGAACCTTCAACAGCAGACCGGTGTCGTCGGTGATGGCGGCTTCGAAATCTTTGAGGTGAGTGCGGTTGGTGGTACCGACTTCGGTCAATGTGCAGCCCGACCGGCTCATGATGTCGGGCAATCTGAAACTGCCACCGATCTCGATCAGTTCACCTCGGGAGACGGGCACGGATTTAGCCAGCGCCAGCGTATTCAACACCAGCAGCAGAGCCGCCGCACCGTTGTTGACCACGGTGGCTGCTTCGGCGCCGGTGAGCAGCTTGAGCCGATCTTCGACGAATTTTTCCCGATTACCGCGGGAGCCGCTATCGAGATCGTATTCCAGATTCATTGGCTGTGTGACAAGGGGCTCGACGCTCCGGTAGAGCGTTTCGCTGACCAGCGCTCGACCCAGGTTGGTATGAATGATGGTGCCGGTGAGATTGAATACCGGGGTATAGGCCTGGTGATTGAAGTGTGACTCTATGGTATGAGCGCAGGCTCCGGGATCCGTAGCCCAGGCTGGAATTTCACCCGATTCGCGCCAGGAAGATTGCAGTGTTCTGAGAGCCTTCTTCACTCTTGGCTCACCAAGCTTGCGAATCGCGTGCTGCATCGGTTCGGCGTTGAGGAGCTTTTCGATACTGGGCAGATCCCGGAATGAGGCTGTCATCAGATGACTTCTAGTCCATCCGCATCCGGCAACGCGGGCAGACGCTTGCCGGGCTCACGCTGATACCAGTACGCCACCGAGGCGATGTCGTCCTGTAAGGGGAGATAGCGCTGGCCGTTGCGCCAGCCGAGTGCCTGCATGGTGACTCTGAGCCGACTGTCAAAGCGAATCGGGTCGGGGATATGCCAGCGATACATGCCGAACCGTTGCTGGCTGCCGAAGCGACCGGTGGGTTTGATGACCTGGTGCAGCCCTGCGTAGGCCGTGGTGAAGGCCTCGTAGCCCTGTTCGCGGTCTTTCGCCAGAAAGCAGTAGGACCCGCAGAAGTAATCTTCGGTGCCGGTGCCACAGATGGTTGGAAAGTCATCGTCTTCATCGATGTAGAACTTTGCTTCCCCTTCGCCCCACCAACCACGATTGTTGGAGCCCCAGGCCATGTAGGTACCGACATAGTGTCCTTGTCCCTCGATATCCAGCAACGTATGGACATCGGCATAGGGGAGGGGGTTCACCCGCCGGAAGTGGGCGTGGAAATAGCCGCGGTCTGCTTCCACGTCGGTGAGGGTGTAGTTGATCTGGTAGTAGAGGGTGACCTCCTCGCTACTCAGATTTTCTACCGTGAGCCGGGCACCTTTGCGAAATGGCATTTCCCAATAGCTGTTGAAGCCACTTCCTGGGTTCACGCAGATGGCCAGCGAGTTGAGCGGGTCGTATTCACACCAGCCCATGCCGAAAAAGTCGGCCAGCGGACATTCGATCGAGGCATCGGCGTGGTCGTCCCAGTAGGCGCGCAAAATCTGCTGGCGCCAGTTGCCGGTGGGGGTGAGCCAGATCTGCTGGATGGCGCCTGCGCCCTGAATGCTGGCCAGTTCATGAGTTGCGCCCGGTCGGATCCGCACCGAGGGAGAGATTTTCCAGCCTTGACCCAGGTCTCGAGCCGCTTCGGCGCCGGTACCGACGGTCGCGCGACCACCGGCGCCGGTCGCACCGGTCGGGTTTTCCGGGCTGATGGAATAGGTTCTGGCGCTGGACAAACGCGCCAGATTACCCAGGTTCACTCCGAGTCCGTTAAATTCAGACATAGCCATTCCCCTGATCCTGCGCCCCGAGTTTAGCGGAACTACCGGCTGTCTTCGGCAGATCGCCGACGAACCCGTCAGATTGACCGCGACGCCGGTTCAGTCATCGGACCTGATCCGACCGTCTCGAAGCGCTCGGGAGAGAATCGCTTCAGCGTTTGGCCAGCGGGACGTAGTCTCGAGCGGTGGCGCCGTGATAGAGCTGGCGCGGCCGGCCGATTTTGTAGGGTCCGCTGATCATCTCATTCCAGTGTGCGATCCAGCCGGGGGTTCGGCCGGTGGCGAAGATCACTGTGAACATCTCGGTGGGAATACCGATGGCTTTGAGAATGATACCGGAGTAAAAATCGACGTTTGGATAGAGTTTCTTCTCGACGAAATATTCGTCTTCCAGGGCGATCTTTTCGAGTCGTTGCGCCATACGCAGAATGTGATCGTCCTCAACACCCAACTCCGTCAGTACTTCGTGGCAAGTCTGCTGCATGACCTTGGCGCGTGGGTCGTAGTTTTTGTAGACACGATGACCGAAGCCCATGATGCGGAAGGGGTCGTTCTTGTCTTTGGCTTTGGCGACGTATTTGTCGATATTCTTCTCATCGCCGATCTCATCAATCATGTTGAGCACGGCTTCGTTGGCACCGCCATGAGCCGGTCCCCACAAGGCGGCGATACCGGCAGCGATACAGGCAAACGGATTGGCGCCTGTGGAACCAGCGAGACGTACGGTGGAGGTGGACGCATTCTGCTCATGATCGGCATGAAGCAGGAAGATGCGGTCCATGGCCTTGGCGATGACGGGGTTCACTTCGTAGTCCTCACAAGGTGTGGCGAACATCATGTGGAGGAAATTCTCGGCGTAGCTGAGGTCATTTCGCGGGTATATGAAGGGCTGGCCCTGTGTGTACTTGTAGCACATGGCGGCCAGGGTGGGCATCTTCGCGATCAATCGGTGGGCGGTGACTACCCGGTGGTGAAAATCGTCAATGTCCAGAGAGTCATGGTAGAAGGCCGATAGCGCCCCGGTCACGCCACACATGATGGCCATGGGGTGGGCATCACGACGGAATCCACGAAAAAAGTGCACCAGTTGCTCGTGGACCATGGTGTGGTGCTTGATGGTACTGACGAATGCCTGTTGCTCGTCGGCAGAAGGCAATTCGCCGTTCAACAACAGATAGCACAGCTCCAGATAGTCGGACTTATCAGCGAGTTGCTCGATGGGATAGCCGCGATGCAGCAGTATTCCCGCGTCCCCGTCGATATAGGTGATTTCGGATTCACAGGATGCCGTGGAGACGAATCCGGGATCATAGGTGAAGTAGCCTTCGGCCGTGAGCTTACTCACATCGATGACATCGGGGCCTTCGCTGCCGCTGAGCACAGGCAATTCGATCGATTTGCCATCGATAGTCAGTTGGGCCGTCTTGCCCGCGGAATCTGTCATGTGTCCTCCCGATAAGGATAGCCGTTTGCCCGGGATCGTCGTCCCAGGCTTATAGTTGGAGTTGCCAGTGTCCTGGGAGCGTATAAACGGCGGTGACCGTTGTCAATTCAGGAACCTACCTAGCCGCCCTCGCCGGGTGATGGAGGGTGACGTCTGTACAAATCACCACCTTGGCGACTAAAATTCGCCGACCGCCAACGGCGGGTGGTGGTGGTATCGAGTCCACTCGCCGACCTGGAGCTTCCCTTTCGGATCAGAGTCGGTTCCTCTACGGTTCGCACCGTGGTGAGGGCGGCTACTGTGGATTCGCGGGACATGGGATGGCTGTCATTCTGTCGAATCAGGATTTGAACTCGGAGCTGGCCCGGAATGACCATAACAGAAAATTGTATCGGCTCGAGTGCTGCCCGAAGTCTCCTGAAGAAGCTGTCGGCCCTATGAATAAAGAACGACCCGTCTACCTGTCACTGACGCAGTTCCACTTTCCGGTGCCTGCCATTGCATCGATTTTCCACCGCATCACCGGCATGGCGCTTTTCGTCGGGATTGCCTATCTGCTCTGGTTGCTCGACCTGGCGCTGGATTCCGAATCGGGTTTTGCCGAAGCAGGCGCGGTGCTCGACAACCCGCTCGCCAAGCTGGTGCTCTGGGGTGTGCTGGTGATGCTGCTCTACCACATCCTGGCCGGAGTCAAACATCTGATGATGGACTTCCATATTGGTGACTCTTTCGAAGCAGCCTCGAGAAGCGCCTACGTGGTGTATTTTCTGACCGTGGTGCTCGCCGTGGCGACAGGTGTCTGGATATGGTAACCAACGTCACCAGCCTGACTCGCAGCGGGCTCTCGGACTTTCTGGTACAACGGATCAGCGCTGTCATTATGGCCCTGTACACGTTTGTCGTCCTGGGGTTTTTCGTTGCCAATCCGGCGCTGAGCCACGCCACGCTTTCAGGTTTCTTCGCTTCCACACCCATGCTGCTCTTCAGCACTGCGATGGTGTTTTCCACCGCCGCTCACGCCTGGATCGGTATGTGGACAATTGGCACCGACTACATTCGGGATCACTATTTCGGCAGGCATTCCACGGCTTTCCGGATGGTCTACCAGGCAGGCTGCCTGATTCTGATCTTCGTCTACGTGGTGTGGGCGCTACAGTTGTTCTGGAGTCTATAAGGTTATGGCGAGCATTCGCAGAATGGATTTCGACGGGGTGATCGTGGGCGGCGGTGGCGCCGGCTTGAGCGCATCGTTGCAACTGGCCCAGTCCGGACTGAAAACGGTCGTGATCTCCAAGGTGTTTCCGACCCGGTCCCATACGGTCTCTGCGCAGGGCGGTATTACCTGCGCCATCGCCAGTGACGATCCTGAGGACGACTGGCGCTGGCATATGTACGACACGGTCAAGGGGTCGGATTACATTGGCGATCAGCGCGCTATCGAATACATGTGTATGGAAGGCCCTCAGGCAGTCTACGAACTCGAACACATGGGTTTGCCATTTTCCAGGACCGAATCGGGTCGAATCTATCAGCGACCATTCGGTGGTCAATCGAAGAATTTCGGTGAAGGTGGCCAGGCGGCCAGGACCTGTGCGGCCGCAGATCGTACGGGTCATGCTTTGCTGCACACCCTGTATCAGGCCAACATCCGGGCGAACACGACCTTTCTGAGCGAATGGTTTGCCATCGACCTGGTGAAAAACCAGGATGGTGTGGTGATTGGGCTGATCGCCATGCAGATCGAGTCGGGCGAGGTGGTCTACATCCACTCCAAGGCAACCGTACTGGCCACCGGTGGCGCCGGGCGGATCTACGCGAGCACCACCAATGCGCACATGTGCACGGGTGATGGCTCCGGCATGGCCCTTCGTGCGGGATTTCCCGTGCAGGATGCCGAGATGTGGCAGTTCCACCCCACCGGCATTCACGGAGCCGGGGTGCTGGTGACCGAAGGTAGCCGTGGTGAAGGCGGTTACCTGATCAACAAGGACGGCGAGCGGTTCATGGAACGTTATGCGCCTACCGCCAAGGATCTGGCCGGACGGGACGTGGTGGCTCGCTCGATTATTCTGGAAATTCTCGAAGGTCGAGGTGTGGGTCCGGATGCGGATCATGTGCTCCTGAAGCTCGACCATCTCGGGGAAGACGTGCTGAACAGCCGCCTGCCCGGTGTTCTGGAGCTGTCTCGTACCTTTGCCCATGTGGATCCGATCAAGGATCCGATACCGGTGATCCCCACCTGCCACTACATGATGGGTGGCATCCCAACCGGCATCACCGGCCAGGCGCTGACCCAGGACGCGCAAGGCAATGATCGGAGCATCGACGGCCTCTATGCTGCTGGCGAGGCGGCCTGCGTCTCCGTCCACGGGGCGAACCGT
>QIDL01000422.1 GCA_003228415.1 Gammaproteobacteria bacterium
GCATCGTAAGCCGCCCGCATGTCTGCCCAGCCTGTCTCCCCACCCACGGACGGCACAACGTGTGCAGTAAAAACCGCCCCCTTGGCCTGTATCGGCATGTAGGTGCTGTCGTGATGCCAGCCCATATTACCTCTGAGCACCTGGACCACATCATCGCTGCCATCATCCAGCCGCACACTGCCATCCTGACGGACATTGCTGATCGGTGCGAGACCGAACTCCAACTCGCCGAACCGGGTCGCGAATGCCACCTGTGACTCGTTGCTGAGATGCTGATCCGGAAATATCAACAAAGCGAACTCCAGCCAGGCCTGATAGAGCCGCCCGAACTGCTCGTCATCAAGCTCTGTCAGCCGTATTCCGGTCACTTCGGCACCAAAGGAAGCCTCGAGTGGCTCAACGTGAAATTTTTCACCCGTGCTCATCTGACACCTCCCTGTTCAAAGCGCCTGGTCGACTCAGCCGAAGGCTTTCTCAAAGGCTTCATCATTGAAGCCGACCAGCACCGTTTTACCCAGCACCGACGTGGGTGCCCGCAAGTTGCCGGTCGGGCCCAGCATGGCCTCCACGGTCGCCGCCGATATACGGCCGCCTATTGGAAACTCGCTGATTTTCTTACCCTTGGCAACGATCAACTTCGATGCCCCCTTCAGTAACTTCCTGGCATCGGCCGCCTGCAATTTTTTACTGGCCGGCACCGTTTCCGCAATCTCGATCTCATTGGCCTCCAAAAACTTGGATGCTCGAGCGCAGCTGGTTCAGCCCTTGCGGTGGTAGTACCAATCCACCTTCTTCGTTTTCGAAGCCATGAATCTGTTCCTCCTGGTATTTCGATCGGTCGCCATTATATATGGAAACCAGGGAATCAACTGGAACTGACGTGTAGAGCCCACCGCCCGGGCCAGCTCAACCGATAGCAAACCGCATTGCCTATCACCTCGATTGCAGGCGTTCGAACAACGGCCCCAGAAATTTTCGCCGCTCCGGCGGCAGATAAGAAAAATTCGCACCGCGATCGGTCAACTCCCAGAACTGAGGCCGGTCTTCGGCCTCCAGGGCCTCGCGCAATCGGCTGAGACGCGCGATTCGTTCACCTTTCAGGTCGTTGACGATACGCTGCACGCGTTGCTCCTGACCAAGCTGCAGAAACAGCGTGGCGAGTTGAATCTGAGAACGCCTCACACCGAGCAGACTGACCTCCTGGCTCTCCTCCTTGATTTCCTGATCGAGTTCCAACAGCACGCTGAGCAGCCGATCGACAGTCTCGCTGTCCGCAGCAACCGCTCGCTCGATCAATTGAACGATATCGTACGCGGCAGCGTCGAGCAGAAACGAAAGTCCGGCCCGATGTGCAATCTGACCGTATTCCCTGAAGAAACCGGCGATCTCCAAAACCAGATCGTCCTGCTTCTGATCGAGCAGCTGCTCGGCAACATCTCGATACTGATCCATGATGTAGTAAGCGGTTCGCAGGTCTCTGGCGTTGATCGTGGTTCTCAGATAACTGTTGAAAGCCCGCATGCAGAGCATGGTGAGATCGCGGTCATCGCAACCGAGATCTTTCGCGATCCGTCCGGTATTTATCCCAATCAGATTCGCGACATCGCGAGCGTCACCCGCACATTGAGACATCAGCGACAGGAACTGGCGAAATATTTTGGTTTCCAGCCAGATTTTCTGATGTTCGATCGCGGCGATCGAATCCGGGGTCAGCGCAACGAAGTCCGCATCCCGCAACAGCGTGTCGGATACACGAAACCAACCTTCCGGCATCGAGCTGCGAATACCCGCATAGTCATAGACAAGCGCAGTCATCGCATTCACAGCCGTCATGGCAATGCTTCGATCCCCCTGCTCGATTGCTCCACGCGAAACATCCTGCAATTCGTCTATCGCACCCTGAACCATTCTCTGGGCCGGCTCTACTTTGTGACTCCGCGCACGCTCAATTGCATCGAAGCCATTGGCGCATATTTTTTCAATGACACTGATGGGAGACAGAAAGGTGAACACAAAATAGATATACGGAAGCAAAGCCAGCAGCGACACGGTGACCAGAGCGAAAGTGATGATAAAACCGGCATGGGGCAGTGTCGCACCAGCTTCCACCCCGGTGAACGTCACCGTCGTCCACACACACTGAATCGTCGTGATGAGGAACAGCCCCAGGACGAACTGATTCACCGGCTCTCTGACAAAAAGCTTGGTGATCAGATGACTGTAACGGTTGGCTGCGAGTTCCACGACGATGGCGACCACCGTGATCGCGATCGCCAGTACCGCGGCGACCACTTCGGCTGCATTGCTGACAGCGCCTAACGCTGTCGAATCGTCAAGCATTCGAAGCCAGCCGCCCGGATCGGTAAGAATGCTGGCGCCACCCAGGGACGCGGTCAACGACCACAAAACCAGCGATGTCAGCGCTAACGCGCCGAAACCAATGAGCGCGCTGGTGAGCGGCGGTCTGTCAGAATACTGGGAAACTCGTGGTCGCATGGCCAGGAGACTGCACCATCTCGGTATAGAATGGCAAACGGCTCGAGTCGCCCAATATGGTACGCTTCGACTGGGAGAGAAGGAGAGAGGGAGACGCAAATATGGAAGAGCAACCTCACAAGTCAGCCAGCAACACGCTGGTATTGATCGCGCTCGTTGCCGCGATCGGTGGCGCGGCGTTGGCGGCGACCAACCTGATCAGGTTGAACTCGATGACCGAAGCAGAGGCTCTCGGGGCAGCCATATCTCAAAAAATTGCCAGCGATCCGGGTCTCCGTGGTCAGCTTGCCCGCTCCGCCGAGATGAGCGAAGCCACTCGCCAGGTGTTGACCGAATCGATCACCGAAGACGAAGCCCTGCAGAACGCTCTACTGACTCGCACGCTGAACAGTGGCGGGCTTAAGACACTCATCGCCGAACAGACCGAGGCAGCGCTGACTGCCTTTCAGTCCAGTGGCGCACTCGAACAAAGCATCCGTAGCGCGGTGGGATCCGGGTCTGGATCGGCCGATCCGGTCAACGAACTGAAACGCACTCTGGCCCGCTACGAACACGACCTTGCCACATTGGCCAGGGAAGTCAGAGACGACGAATCCGCCGCGGCGGTAAACGTGATGCAGGGTCAGCTGATCACTCTGCAGCGCGACATCAGCGGTTTATCCGATCGGGTGGCCTGTGCGGTCGCGCTACGCGGAAATTCTCCCCGGACGTTTCTGCTCAAATCCAACGAATCCACCGCTTTGCCGGGATTCGAACTGGTTATCTCACTGTCTCGATTGAAAAACGAAGTGATCGAAACGGTGTCCGTGAGCGCCCGGGAAGGTTCCCTCAATCAGGTTCACACCCAGGTGATCGGCAGTGTCAAACTCGGCAAGCCATTCGACATCGCCCAGGGAGACACTCAGTACGAAGGCGTTTTCACCTTTGCCCAGAGTCGTCTGTTCGGTAAAGCCTTTGTCGGATTCGAGATTCGCACGACCTCGGTAGACGGGGAATCCTGCCTGGCTGCTCCCCTCATCGAACAGGCTCCGGAGGCTGAGCCGGAAGCCGCCTCTTCGATCACCTGAGGCCAGCCTGCATTTCGGTGTACTGTCCCTGGACCCATCGATCCCGGAGCACGAACTTCTGAATTTTTCCGGAACCGGTGAGCGGAAACTCGTCCAGCAGGAACCAATGTTTAGGCGTCTTTTGTGGCGACAGATGCTCGCGTAGATAGGCAAAGAGCCGATCTCTGTCCGGGGTCTCTCCCGGCGCTGCCCGCAGAAAGGCGCCAACTACTTCTCCATAGCGATCGTCCGGTAACCCGACCACGGCAACTTCTCCAACCGTCGGATGTTCAAACAGCAGTTCCTCCAGCTCCCGAGGATAAATATTCTCACCGCCACGAATGATCACATCCTTGAGCCGGCCTTCTACTTTGCAATAACCGCGCTCATCCATTGAACAGAGATCGCCGGTATGCAGCCAGCCGTCTGAGTCGATCGCCTGCTCCGTGGCTTCATCCATCTCGAAATAGCCGTGCATGATGTGGTATCCGCGGGTGCAGTACTCGCCATGGGTGTTGTACGGCACTACTTCAGCTGACTCCGGATCGATGATCTTCACTTCTACATGAGGCATGGGGCCACCGAGCGTGTTGGCTTTATCGTCAATGGTGTCATCCGGACGGGTCATCGATGCCACGGGCGAGCACTCTGTCTGTCCGAAAACGATGGTAAATCTAGCGCCCAGCTCTTTCTCGAACCGCTCCACCAATGCGGCGGGTACCGTGGAGCCGCCAGAAGTCATACAGCGTACCGATGACAGGTCTCGATCGATGAACGTGGGATGTTCCAACAGCGCAACCAGCATGGTTGGCACCCCGACCATGGAGCTGGCTCGATAGGTCTCGATCAATTCCAGCACCAGTCCCGGCTCGAAGGCCTCCACCACAACCTGCGTCATACGCCTGGCAACGCAACCCATCACACAGATCACGCAACCACCGGTATGGAACAGTGGCATGGCCGTCACGAACACATCCCCATCGGATGCACCCATCCGGTCAAGGGTGTGAGCGCCATTGTTGACCAGCCCCTTGTGATGCAGCAGGGCACCCTTGGGGAAACCGGTGGTCCCGGAGGTGTATTGGATCATGGTGGCGTCCATGGGCTGCACGTGCGGCAGCTCGAGATCATCGGGAGCCGAGGCCAGAAAGTCATCCCACTCATCGAAACGAATCACTTCGCGTAACTCCGGGCAGTCACCGCGTACCCCGTTCAAACTGTCGATCATCCGATTGCCTCGAAACTCAGGCACCACCAGAATGCCCGCGCTGCGCGACTGATTGAGCACGTAGGCCAGCTCTTTGGGTTGATAGGAAGGATTGACCGTCACCAGAATCACACCCGCCATCGCGGCGCCAAACTCCACCAATATCCACTCGGGGATGTTCTGAGCCCAGATGCTCACCCGCTCCCCAGGTTCGAAACGATTGGCCAGTGCACGTGCAACCTGTTCGGCGTCTCGATACATCTCGGCGTAGGTCCACTGGCGTCGCTCGGCAATGTCTGCCACACCGGCGATCAGCGCGATCCGATCCGGCACCGTTTCCGCCGCTTCGCGGAGCAGATCCCCCAGCGTCAGATCCCTGACTTCCGGGCTGTTCGGACCCACGGCAATCGATAAGCTGTCCTTCATGAATGTTGTACTCCCCTCACCAGGTATCCACGTTTGGTCGTTTCTTGTGCTCTCTCGGAGGACTCGGCGGCACGGATTTCAGCGCTGCCGCGATCCAGCGCCGTGAATCCGCCGGGTCTATCACGTCATCGAGCTCGAAATGAGAGGCCATGTTCACCGCCTTGCCACGCTGGTACATATTGGCGACCATCTTCTCGTAGGTCTCTTTGCGCTCCTCAGGATCTTCGATGGCCTGCAGTTCCTTGCGATAACCGAGCTTCACGGCCCCTTCCAGCCCCATGCCGCCAAATTCGCCCGTCGGCCAGGTCACCGTGAACATCGGCGCCTTGAAGCTGCCACCCGCCATCGCCTGAGCACCCAGACCATACGCCTTGCGAATAATGATGGTCATCAGCGGGACCTCTATGTTGGCGCCCACCACAAACATTCGACCGGCGTGACGAACCAGTGCCGATTTTTCGATCTCCGGTCCCACCATGATCCCGGGACAGTCCACCAGCGACAGCACCGGAATGTCGAAGGCATCGCAGAGCTGTAGAAATCGCGCGCCCTTGTCCGCACCCGGTGAATCGATCGCACCCGACAAGTGACCCGGGTTGTTGGCAATCACACCGATGGGCCGGCCTTCGACCCGAATGAACGCGCTGATGATCCCGACACCCCATTGCTCGCGGATCTCCAGCACGGAACCAACGTCGGCTATGCCCTCGACCACCCTTTTCATATCGTAGTAACGCAACCGATTTTCAGGAACGACGGAACGGAGTTCCCGTGGATCCGGCGCATCCCACCGATCTACAGGTCCCTGGAAGTAGGAAAGATATTTCTTGGTCACGGCGACGGCTTCCGCTTCATCCTTGACCGCGATGTCCACCACACCGTTGGGCACCTGCACGTCCATCGGACCGACTTCCTCCGGTTTGAAGATGCCGAGACCGCCTCCTTCGATCATCGCCGGTCCGCCAATGCCGATATTCGAGCCCTCGGTAGCGATGATCACATCACAACACGCCAGCAGCACGGCATTGCCCGCAAAACAGCGGCCGGTGGTGATGCCGACCATGGGGACCAGCCCCGACAGTCGGGCAAAGTAGGTAAACGCCAGGCAATCGAGGCCAGCAACCCCGGACCCGTCCGTATCTCCGGGCCGTCCACCGCCACCCTCGGCGAACAACACCGTGGGCAGTCTGTATTGCTCGGCGAGTTCGAACATCCGATCTTTTTTGGCGTGGTTCATCATGCCCTGAGTCCCGGCGAGCACCATGTAGTCATAGGACATGAGCATGGCTCGGGACCTGTCTTCACCGAACAGATGGCCATTAACACGACCGAGGCCACAGACCATGCCATCTCCGGTGGTCTTCTCGATCAGATCCTCCATGGTCCGACGACGTCGCTGACCGGCAACCACCACCGAGCCATACTCCACAAAGGAACCGGGGTCACACAGATCTTCAATGTTTTCGCGTGCGGTGCGATGTCCAGTCCTGCGCCGTTTCTCGACCGCTGCGGGTCGATTTTCGTCAAAACCAGCCGCTCTACGAGCCAACGCCTCGGCAAGGTCGGGTCTGATACGATCGAGATCGACCGCAACCCGCGAGCCATCATCACCGGGCTCAACGAACTGTTCCTGCAGATAAAGCAGCGGATGGCCTTCAAAAACGGTATCGCCTGTCCCTACACCCAGCCGTTCGACGATCCCGCTGACACCCGCCCGCACCTCGTGCTCCATTTTCATGGCTTCCATGATCAGCACCGACCGACCCTTCCAGACGGAGTCGCCGGGAGCAACGGCAAAGCTCACGATCGTTCCCTGCATGGGTGCTTCAACCGCGGCGATACCTTCCGGCAAAATTTCCTCCACCAGCGCCAACGCGACAGATTCCGCGTTACCAGCCGGTACACCGCCTTTGCCGTGGTCGAGTACTGCCAGCGGATCACTGCTGACAACGCGCGCGCCGGCCAGCGCCGGGCGTGCTGCCTGCGTCGCCTGCCTGGCGCCATAAAACAAGGCAGGATGGGCTGACCCTCCACCATCGTTCTCACCATTGCTCCCACCGGAGGAGGATTCAACAAGCTCATTCACATGTTCATCAACAAAGCCGGTGTGTACATCGTTGGAGGCAAACTGCTCGTTAAGGAGCAGATTCTTCAGAAAATCCAGATTGGTCGACACACCCTCGATTCGGAACTCGCAGAGCGCTCGATAGGCTCGTCGCACCACGCCTTCGAAACGGCGCGACGACGAACGAGTGATCACCTTCGCCAGCAGCGAGTCGAACGCGGGATTGGTGGTATACCCCACATAGCCGCAGGTATCTGTGCGAATACCGGGCCCGGTTGGTACCTCAAAGGCTGTCAACGTGCCGCCGGCCGGCCGGATCGTGCCATCGATTGACAGGATTTCCATGTTGACTCTGGTCTGAATGGCAAAGCCGTGCGGCCGAGGAATCTCTGCCTGGGTGAGTGCAAGCTCGGCCAGGGTTTTGCCTGCCGCAACCTGAAGTTGTGCTTGAACGAGATCGAGGCCCAGCACCTCCTCCGTGACCGTGTGTTCGACTTGAAGACGCGCGTTACCTTCGATGAAGCAATACCGGCCATCGGCAATCAGAAACTCCATGGTGCCGAGTCCGGAATAGTTCACGGCGCTGCCCAGGCGCACCGCCGCCGCCAGAATCTCCTTTCGCAGCTCAGGGTCCAGTCCCGGGCTTGGCGCAATCTCGACGATTTTCTGATGGCGCCGCTGAATGCTGCAGTCACGCTCAAAAAGATGAGTCACGTCACCCCGGCCATCACCGAGAATCTGCACCTCGACATGGCGGGCTCGCGCCAGAAACTCCTCCACATAAAGAGCATCGCTGCCAAACGCGGCCAGCGCTTCCGAGGCGGCTCGGGTGTATGCTTCTTCAAGTGCAGAGGCATCTGCGACGGTGCGCATGCCGCGACCGCCCCCACCTGCCACGGCTTTCAGAATCATCGCACCACCGGCCGGCAGAGAAGAGAAAAAAGTTCGTGCCTGATCGAGGGTCACGGCTTCATCACTGCCATTGAGCACAGGCACAGCGTTATCTCTGGCAAGCTGACGCGCGCGTACCTTGTCGCCGAATTGCTTCAGTGTTTCCACGGAAGGTCCCACGAAACAAATACCCGCCGATTCGAGGGCTTCCGCAAATGCCGCATTTTCGCTCAAGAACCCGTAACCCGGGTGCACCGTATCGGCGCCTGCCTCGAGCGCCACAGTGACCATGGCATCGATGTCGAGGTAAGCCCTGGCTCCGCGCCCTGGCAGCACCGCCACCTCATCCATCTTGACGACGTGAAGGGAATCCGAATCATCCTCGGAATGTACCGCGATGGTGGTGATGCCGAGCTCACCGGCGGCACGGGCCACCCGCACGGCGATTTCGCCTCTGTTGGCAACGAGCAGTCGTTTCATGTTCCCCCGTCAGCCTGTGCCGACTATTCAGATTCGAACCCGGAATCATAACCGCCTGACTGGCGGATGGGCTATTTTCAGTCCGGGTTTTGATTCAGATTCCGATCCGGGGCTAGACGATGCTCAGAATCCCCTGAGCATCTATTCGGGCCGCCAGGCCACAGAATTCTTCCCTGGTCATGGCATCGGCCATGTCTTTGTCTTCGGTATTGATCCAGGTGCGCTGGCCGTCGGCCGTGAGGCAGGCACAGTGAGCAATCGCAGGTTCGTCGCCGGAGTACATAACGCTATAAGACTCCAACGTGACTTCACCTTCAAACTCCGGCAGGCATTCACGAGCCGGCAGCGCGTCAATCTCGGCCTGAACATTGTCGAATCGAAAATCCTGCCGGGGAGGTCGACTCGCATACACTCCATGGACATGCTTATAGAGATTGCCGCCGTTTGCCGTGACCAGCGCTTCCTTCCCCGGCTCCTCGCGCAACAGTTCCACAGTCCGGGCAATGGCGTGCATCACATAGTTGTTGAGCGGCCCACCACCGAACGTCAAGCCGCCGGTGACCGTCAGCGGTCTGTTCTCGGCCAATCCCAGTTCGGCCGCTGCTACCTGCACCGCGGCGGGAAAGCAGCTGTAGAGATCGACATGCGCAAGATCGGCGGCATTTACCTCAGCAAGTTCCAGCACCCGGCCGCCAACGATTCGAATTGCCGGTGATGAGTAAAAATTGTCCCGCACGGAAGCCGAAAAGTGATCGTAGCCCTGGACGCCCGCCACT